>JAUVVS010000281.1 GCA_030604545.1 Deltaproteobacteria bacterium
AAAGTGATCATCATTGGAAACGAATAATTCTACACCCTGCTCCAAACCTGAAGCTATTATAAGACTGTCAGCAGCTCTCAATTTTGACCACTCGATCAAGTTATTCCTTCCGATATGTTCTAAAACATCCGTTGTTATCTCCTGACAGAAAATGTTGGGAAAACTTAAGAGATAATTTTTAACATCCTGAGCATTCTGGTAATGCCCTTTTCTTATCGGCCCCTGCATAACTTCAGTAATTGAGATGATTGATAAAACAGCGGATGCATTACCCATCTCGATCATTTCAAATATTAACCTGGAAAGAGGTTCATATGGTTGCACCATATCCGTCAAATAAATAATGATATTAGTATCAACCAGTATTTTTTTACCCGTGATTCTTTTTTCGAGTACTGAAGTTTTAATTGTTTTCATCGCTCTTTTCGTTCCTCGTCAATATACTCTTTAATTTCATCGGGACTGTTGCCAAAACTCCTGGCTGTCAGCCCTGTTAATTTTTGAGTAAAAGAAGTTACCGGCTGTAGAATAATTTTATTTTCTTCCCTGTGTAGCAAGATTTTTGTTCCCGTTTTTATGTTCATTTCTTTTCGCAGACTGGCAGGCAAAACAATGTAGCCTCTATTTGAAACTGTCACATTAATTGATTTCATGCGCACACCTCACTTTTGTATGTCAAAAAGAATTCTATCAGCATTTTAATATATGTCAACAAATATTCAAGAGGTATTTAATTCAAAATTCAAAATTGGCTTTACCTTTTACCTTTGTCCTTGCTCCTTGATCCTTTGTTTTTATGAATAATTCAAAATTAAAAATTCAAAACTCACCACTCTGTCATTCCCGCGGAAGCGGGAATCCAGGGTTTACCTTTAACCTTTCTCCTTGTTTCTTATGAAAAATTCAAAATTGCCTTTCACTGTGTTCAAAAGCCAATCACTCTATCTATTTAAGAAGCTAATCCCCCGGCGACTTCAACTCAGCATCCGAAGGCATATCGTACAGCGGCAGTTGAGCAAATACAGCGACGTCTGGCCCATTGATAAAAGCGCCGCCAGGCCTCCGGAAGGCTGGACCGGCTGGCCGGAAGGAAAAAAGTTCGCCCTTGTTATTACTCACGATGTAGAATCTGCAAAAGGTTTGATAAATTGCCGACAATTGGCAGAATTAGACAAACGCTGCGGCTTCAAATCATCATTTAACTTTGTAGCGGAAGATTATAAAGTACCACCGGAATTACGTCACTATCTCACCGATAACGGATTCGAGGTAGGTATTCATGGACTGCAACATGACAAGAATCCATTCAGATCAAAAAAAATCTTTCAAAAACAGGCGCAACAAATCAATTTTTATTTAAAGGAATGGAATTCCAGAGGCTTTCGCTCACCAAGTATGTATCATGATCTTGATATGATTCATAATTTGGACGTTGACTACGATGCCTCAACATTTGATACAGACCCCTTTGAGCCCCAACCTGACGGTATGGGAACAATCTTTCCTTTATGGGTTCCCGGCAATTCCAACCAAAAGGGTTATGTCGAACTTCCCTATACTCTCCCCCAGGATTTCTTACTTTTCATTCTAATGAAAGAAAAAACTATTGATATCTGGAAAAAGAAACTGGATTGGATCGCTGAAAATGGTGGCATGGCACTTCTTATTGCCCACCCGGACTATATGAAATTTAATGAATCTAAAATCGGTTATGACGAATATCCGGCAAGATATTACGAAGAACTTCTTGAATATGTTAAGTCCAGATACGAGGGCAAGTACTGGCAGCCACTGCCTAAGGAAGTGGCTCACTGCTGGAAAACCAATTTCAGTACTAAATCCAGTAGCATAACTCAACATAAAAAATGGATATGGATCGATTTAGATAATTCGCCACATGTACCGTTCTTTAAGCCAATTATACATGAACTAAAAGAACGGGGATACGATATAACGATTACTGCCCGTGATTGCTTCCAGGTGTGCGGGCTTGCAGATCTGATGAAAGTGGATTACAAAAAAATAGGAAAGCATTACGGCAAGAATACATTGTTAAAGGTTGCAGGTTTGTTAATCAGATCCTGTCAATTAGCATCTTCAGTAAGAAAAGAGAAGCCTGATCTAGCCTTATCTCATGGCTCCAGATCTCAGATTTTGTTGTCATCCATATTAAATCTTCCTACTATCGTAATAGCAGATTATGAATTTGTACAAGTGGTCGCGCGACCAACCTACATATTTGTACCTGAGTTAATACCGGATAATGCTGTGAACGGTTATAAAAAAAGACTATTGAAATATCCTGGAATAAAAGAAGACGTTTATGTGCCCTCATTCAAGCCAGATCCCGGCATCTTGAATGAATTGGGATTAAGAAAGGAGGATATTGTGATAACAATACGTCCTCCTGCCACTGAAGCGCACTATCATAATCCCGAAAGCGAAAAACTATTCTTTGCTGTTGTTGATTTGCTGGGACACAATCCGGATACACGGATTGTAATATTGCCCCGAAACGAAAAAAAGCAGACAGCATTGATAAAGAACACATGGCCGGAATGGTGCGACACGAGAAAGATAATTATTCCTGAGCATGCAGTCAATGGTCTTGACTTAATATGGTACTCTGACTTCGTGGTTAGTGGCGGTGGTACAATGAACAGAGAAGCCGCTGCTTTGGGAGTTCCAGTCTACAGCATATTCCGAGGAAAAATCGGAGCAGTTGACCATTATTTATCAAATAATGGCCGTCTTACTCTTTTAGAAAGTACAGAAGATGTAAAAACAAAGATGAAAGTCGTTAGACGAGATAAACCGGTTAGCTTATAAAAACATGACAGTAATGCACTAAATAAGATCGTAAACCACGTAATAGAAATTCTTGAAAAAAATTATAAAAAAAAAACTAGAAGGATTCTTAAAAAATAAAATAATAACAAGTAATATCAAACAAA
>JAUVVS010000246.1 GCA_030604545.1 Deltaproteobacteria bacterium
ATGACCTGGAAAAAACCAACAGCAGGGATCATCTTGGCAGCAGGCATGTCCACGAGATTTGGCACGCCTAAACAATTAATAAGATTAAAAGGGAAATATCTTATAGAATGGGTGTTGGATGCGGTTTTAAATTCTCATTTAGAAAACATTATTTTGGTTTTAGGATACAAAAATAGAGAAATTTTTGAAGCCATTAGTGAAAAAGCTTACCACCCTGCTCTTCAAGTTGTAGTCAACCATAGATTTAGCGAAGGCCTAAGCCAGTCCTTACTTGCAGGTCTCAGGATGGTTCAAAAAACGTTTCCATCGGTAATGTTTCTGCTTGGGGACCAACCCATGGTGGATTCTAGAATGATTAATCATCTATTGGACAGATTCTGGAAATCCCATAAGGACATTTGTGTCCCCACCTTTCAGAGGAAAAGGGGAAACCCGGCCATTTTTAGTAGAAACCTTTATAATCAGCTCCTGGGCATAAAAGGGGATGTAGGCGCCAGAAATATCATTAAAGAACATCCTGACAGTGTGTTATATGTCGAGGTGAACAATCCTTTGTATTTCTACGACATTGATACTGAGGAAGACCTAACCCGGATAAAAAGGAAATCCGAATATCGAAAATCGAAAATCGAAACAAATCCGAAATTCTAATGTTCAAATGTTCCAAACTCAGCTCTCGCTAATTGGTTGAGTAATTGAGTAATTAATGGTTGTAATTATATAGCGATATATGAGTTTTAATCATTTTGTCCTAAATTATTTTGCCACAAAAAGCACAAATTTCAGAATTAAGAAACTATATAACCTCCGGCGAAAAATTAGAATTAAATCGATGTAACATTTTAGCCTGGTTTATTGTATGCTTTCTAATAGTCCTATATTTCTTCTAAGCCAATCATTCACGATTTTTTCAACTTCAACATTCTTTTTTCCTGCCAACTTATAAATAAAATCTGCAATATCAGGTTCAAGGTAAATTGGCATATTGAATTCCGCGCCTTTATGATAGAATTTACCTCTTTCGCCTTTTGAGAAATCGTATTCCTTTTTCATTTGCTTAATCCTCATATTGTTTTCTTTTAATATTTATTTTATCCTTATTTCATAAATCCTTGAAGGCCGATTAGACCTGTTATATAAAAGTAAGCGATCATGAAAATTTCGCAAGATTATAAATTAGGGCTTTATAGAAGAACCATATTTTGATAGTTTCGCAAAAAGTGAAAAAATGACTTTTTGCAAATCAACGGGTCAAGCCTGCTTTTGCCCCTTGGCTCAGTCTTGAAAGAGTCAGGAGTAGACTTGATTTATACAAATTAATTATTGGTGGGAATTAGTGTACCATGTTTGGTATGACTAAAACAATTTGAGGAAAAATTATTAAAATAATTATACAAAGTATGCAAGCCAACAGAAAATAGCTGACACTCTTAAAAATAGTAGCAAGCTCAATTTCAGGAGCCAAAGCCTTTATAACATAAATATTTACGCCAACCGGAGGCGTAATCGCTCCCATTGTCGTGACCATAGTTATAATTATTGCGTACCATATAGGATCGAACCCAAGCGCCACTCCCAGTGGAAAGAAAATAGGGATAGTAAGAACCAAAAACCCCAGTGAATCCACAAAACAGCCTCCGATCAGGTAAATCAACAATACAATTGCCAAAATGACTAGAGGGGATACCGGCAGCGAAGCGGCAAAATCGGCTATCATAAACGGAAGTCTGGTTATTGCCAAGAATCGGCCGAAAATTATAGCCCCGGAGACAAGAACAAAGACCATGCATGATATCTTAAGAGTCTCCATCACTGAGTCGAGAAGCCCCTTCCACGTCAACCTTTTAGTTACAGCGGTAATAATTAATGTAAAAAATACACCGACCGCGCCCGCCTCCGTCGGGGTGAATATACCGGCATACAAGCCTCCAATCACCAAAACAAATATAACTAACGCTTCTATAATCCCGGTTAGGGACCTTATCTTCTCCTTAAAACTTGTCTTTGGTCCAGCCGGTCCAAAGTGGGGATATAAACGGCAAATTACAAATATGGTAAGTATAAATAAGATTCCTAAAAGGATGGCCGGCAAAATACCGGCAAGAAAAAGTTTTATTATGGATTGTTCTGTTTGTAATCCGATAATAATAAGCACTACACTTGGAGGCATGACCGTTCCCAGGGTGCCCCCTGTGACAACCGTGCCGCTGCTTAATCTCGTATCATAATTATACTTTTTCATCTGCGGTAAGGCGACTGCACCCATTGTAGCCGCTGTTGCCGTGTTGGAACCGCAAATAGCCGCAAAAAGCTCGTCGGCACCTATTGTGGCGATTGCCAGCCCTCCACGCCAGTGGCCGAACCATTTGTACGCGGTGCTGTATAACTTTTCGGCTATTCCGGCATTAAATGCTAAATACCCCAGAAAAATGAAAAGGGGGATGACAGTGAGCCCATATTTGGAAAACGTCGTCCACAAATCAGCGCCTGCCATGGTGATAGCTGCATTAAAAGAGACCACATACCAGAATCCGCAGAAACCCACAATACCCATGGCAAAACCTACAGGCATACCCAAAAAGAATAAGACCGCCAGGAGCAGAATGATCCCCGCTATTCCAACCAAAGTTAAACTCACTTTTTTTCCTCTACTTTCTGAAGTATTGACTTCAAGAAGTCATTCAAAAAAACCAGTGAGAGGATTGCAAATCCAAAGGCCACACTATAGGTAAAGGGATAATATATGATCCGTAACGTTTCTGTGACTTCTCCTGACTTCAGCAGAGTCGTTGCATACCTGGCAATCTGCCATGACACGATGGTAAAAAAAATCATACAGATGAAATAATTGATACAATTAAGGATTCTCTGGCTTTTTTGCGAGAATTTTAAAACCAGTATATCTACCGCAATATGTCCCCGCTTAGTTTGTGTATAACCCAGCGCGAAGGCCGTCACAATGGCCCCGCCATAGCCCATAAGTTCAAAAGTGCCCCTAACCGGCATCCAAACAATCCGCATAAATATGTTTGCACAGGTCAGCAGCATCATTAAGGCCAGAAAGCACCCGGCTATCCAGACGAGAATCTGGTTTAAAAATCGGCTTACCTTCTCCAGAACGACCATTCCAATACTCCTCTGATTACGGAAGTCGGGATGCTAATACCCCGACTTCCATCTCCAAATTATTGTCCCGAATACATCTTTGAAAAAGCCTTAATATCATCTACAATATCTTCAGCCGGAAAACCTTTCTCTTTGGCACTTTGGATCCATTTATCAGTAAGAAATTGCAGCTTTCTATCCCATTCAACTTTTTCCGCTTCCGAAAGCTGGATAAACTCAACCTGATGTGTCCTTTTTGACCAGTCGATTGCGTCCTCTACATGATTGTCCATATAAGTGCCGGTCCATACAGCCTGCTGAACACTTAAACCTTCCATAACTTCTTGCACTTCCTGTGGCAGAGAGTTCCATTTATCCATGTTCATCACCACGGCAAAGGGATAAATGACGGTGTTGGTCATAGTTGCATACTTGCATGTTTCGGCGAATTTGAAATCCTTCATGACTTCAAGAGAAGTAAAGAGACCTTTCACCACGCCCTTTTGCAAAGCCTCCACCGTTGCAGGCATATCCATACCTACCGGGTTTGCTCCCCATGCACCCAGTATTTTAATTGCGCCGCCTGAAGCTCTCAGATCCAACCCTTTAATATCGGATAAATTTCTTACAGGTACCTTGGACATGATATTTGTCGGCGCTGTCGTGAACATGGTAAGCACCTTTACCTTTGCAAATGCCTTTGGGTTGTATTTTTTATAAATATCCCACAAGACAAGGCTGGCCACCTTTGAACGGGGTAAGCCAAGGGGCAGACTTGTGGCATTGGTAACAACAAACCTGCCGGGTTGGTAAGCCATACACAAATTGCCTATATCCGCCTGCCCGGCGATTACGCCATCCATCATATTCTTGGGTCCCAGAAGCGTTCCCCCTGGAAAAGTATTAATCACAACTGCCCCATTGGTTCTCTTTTCCACCTCTTTTTTCCAACGCTCCATCTGAACACACGGGAAAGTCGGTGCTGGTGGAAAATTAGCATAGTTCAGCTTGATTGGTCCGGCTGTAGCCATTGGCGACCAGCAGGCGG
>JAUVVS010000006.1 GCA_030604545.1 Deltaproteobacteria bacterium
AAACATCGTGAAAATCCGAATATCGAAATCCGAAATCCGAAACAATATCAAAATCCGAATGTTCCAAATTCAAAACAAATGCGGCTAAGCACCTTCATTTTAAAGTGTTTTGAGAATTTGAATTTTTGTCATTTGAATTTGTTTAGAATTTCGATATTCGAATTTCGGATTTCCCCGTCTCTGATAAGTGGAGTAAATATAACCATTTTTACGACATTTCATTTTGCCAATTTGGAATACAGAATTTATGAGACGGGGCACTAGTTTATAAGCTAAGATAAAATTAGACAGGATTTGCCCCGTTAAATTAACTTTAACATTTAACCGGGGTTCATAATGTCTAATAAAAAAGGAAATTCCTATACTATCGAATTATGAATTTATATAGTATACCCCCCTTGTTGACTTTGTGCTGTTTTTTCGGCTTAGCTGTTTTGACGGTTTTACGGGGCGGTAGAACTAAAGTTAACATCCTTTTTTTGCTACTTTGCATTCTTGGTTCTATTCTCTATCTGGACATCGTTTTAATCTTTAATGTCGAAGATGCCAAAACAGCTCTATTAATCAGCCGTATAGACCATTTTTTCATTATATATCTCCTTCCTTTATATGTTCACTTTTTTCATGAATATTTAGGTATTTCCGGCCGAAAACGGCTTCTCCGTCTTGTCTATAGCTATGCGTTCATACTGATGTGCTTCACACCGACATCACTCTATTTAGAGTCTATGCAAAAGCATTCGTTCGGCTATTTTGCAAAAGGGGGGATACTTTATCCTTTTTTCGGACTGGGCGGTCTTTGCGTTAATATATATGTTCTGATAATCCTCTGGCAAGCAATCCAGAAGGAAAAGTACAGTGTTAAGAAGAACAGATTAAAGTATCTATTTGTGGGCTTTGGAATCATGGGGCTAATGAATGGGCTGAATGCACTTCCCATCCTCGGCTATTCCGTGTACCCGCCAGGAAATTTCAGTTTTATTCCACTTATCATCTTTGCTGTCGGACTTTTTAAACACGATCTCCTTGATATGGGCATTCTGATCAAAAAGAGCCTTATCTATTCGCTGCTGACCGCACTTCTTACCTGCGTCTATTCTCTTGTCATTATTATGGCCAATAAAATGTTCAAGGATTTTGATTTTTCCGATTCAATCTATTTTCCGATACTCTTTTTTCTCTTGATTGTTTTAGTTTTCGGGTCGTTAAAAACAAAAATACAGGCATTTATCGATCACATTTTTTTCAAAGGCAAATACGACTATCAAAAAATAATAAAGGATGTAAGCCGGATGATAGTGTCGGTTCTAAATTTTGATGAAATTGGAAAAAAACTTATAGCTACCGTTGTTGATAAAATGCTAGTAAATAAATGTGCCTTATTCATATGCAATCCAACCGGCTCCGGTTTTATAACTTATTCTAATCATGTGGTAAATAGATATTCCATAGAACCAACGCACATTGCTAAAGAATCGTCCCTGGTGAAATTTATGGATAAGCATGATAAACCTATCCTAAGAAAAAACTTAGTTATACATACAAAGGACCCTGATATTCAGAAAGTGTTAACCGATATGGAAAAACTATCTGCAGAAATAGCTCTCCCTTTGATATTCAATAAAAGATTAAACGGATTCATTATTCTTGGCGAAAAGCTTTCCGGTGATCTTTTTACTTCGGAAGATCTGGATCTTCTTGAGACACTTTCAAGCCAGACTTCCCTGGCTATTGAGAATGCAAGCTCCTACAAGCTTATTGATGACCTTAATAAAAATCTTGAAAATAAGGTGAAAGAAAAGACTCGTGATCTTAAAGAAGCACTTGCTGAAAAGGAACGAACTCAGGATCAGTTGATTCAATCAGAAAGCCTTGCAGCTATAGGTCAACTAGTGGCAGGAGTTGCACATGAACTGAATAATCCACTTGCAAGTGTTACTAGCCTGATACAAACCACTCTGGAAGATCTTGAGCGATGGGATATGAAGACACAACCGGGCGAAGATATAATAGACGATCTTCGATTTGCAAATAAGGACCTTGCCAGGGCAAAATCGATTGTAAAAAGTCTTCTAGACCTCTCAAGGCAGACTCACACCTATTCAGAGCCGGTCAATTTCAATCTAGTTATAAAGGATGCTTTAAGAGTGCTATATAATCAGTACAAATACCATGATCTTGTTATAGTCGAAAATTATTATCAGGATCTTCCATATATCCAGGGAAACTTCGCCAACTTAGGCCAAGTCGCAATAAACATAATCAAGAACGCTTTCCAGTCTCTTTCCGGCAAAGGCGGAAAGATCTTTCTTACGACCCGCTTTGAAAATAATACCGGTCAGGTTGTTTTCGAATGTTTGGATACCGGTCCTGGAATACCTGAATCTATCCGGCAGGACATTTTCAAGCCCTTTTTTACTACAAAGGAGGTTGGCAAGGGAACAGGCCTTGGGCTTTATATTTGCCATGAAATTATACAAAGACACGGAGGCACTCTATCACTTGAAAAGGCAGATGGAATGGGTGCGAGATTTGTAGTTAGGTTGCCTGTAGTAGAGGCTTAAAAATTAACCTTTTTTAATTGAAAATGATATTATCTATACGTCCCCATGTTCACACTTGCCTGATTTATTTACTTTTTTTATTATTGACGTCCCTGAGGACCGATAATTGCTGTCCATACAATTCTGTGGTTGACACAACTACATATTTTTTGTATATTTTCCTTTGATAAATTCGTAAAAAGTCGAATTCATCAGGTTTTAAGTGCTATGTTATTGTTTTTATCTTGTTTTAATAGATACTTAAAACCTAACACCTTAAACCTTTGAAAAAGGCAATCTTTTTGACTTTTTACGAAACTATCTCCTTTGGTCCGCATTCTTTTTTAATATAAAACCTGAAGCGGATTTTTCCGCTCGGTGTAAGGGGGAGTCAGATGAAAAAAAAGATCGAGAGTGCCAGGAGTTATTCATTTCATTAGCGCCTTTCCCTCGTATGGGGAAAGGGCTTTTTAAGTTTTCACATTGAAACGCATTAGCGGAGGACGTCGGGTGTTTATACTGTGAGGCCGACATCAATTCGTTTCATGTGACCTCCAGTACGTTTCAACTACCAGCGCATCTATTCCTCACGGCTTGATTTAAGCCTTAAGTCCCGGCTAAGACTTCGAATTTCTACCCGCGGAAATTTTAATTCCATTTAAAGGAATCGCAATTCAAGCTTTAATTTACCTGAATTCCCGGGTGCAAACTTCATCCCGTCAGCAGAAAAACTGTCTTGGGTAGAAGCTTCACCGGACTATTTCTTTCTTTTTTGCATTTATACTTAACCATCAAAAGGAGGTGTCCAATCTATGAGTAAAATTAAGATCGCGATTGTAGGAGTTGGAAACTGTGTCAGTTCACTGATTCAAGGAATCCACTATTACCGGGATAAAAACCCTGAAAATGCCATTGGTCTGATGCACTATGAGATAAATGGCTATAAGCCCGGAGACATAGAAGTTGTCGCAGCTTTTGATGTTGACAAGCGCAAGGTCGGCCTTGATGTGCATGAAGCTATTTTTGAAAAACCCAACTGTACGACAATTTTCTATCCTGAACTTCCCCAATCCGGAGTAACCGTTCGTATGGGCAATATTTTGGACGGTGTCGCGGACCATATGAAGGATTATCCCGACAACCAAACTTTCATTCTGTCCAGTGAATCTGAGCCGACCGCAGCGGAAATCATCAAGGTACTCAAGGAGTCCGGCGCCCAAATTCTCACAAACTATCTCCCGGTCGGTTCTGAAGAAGCCGCCAGGTTTTATGCCAATTGCGCGCTGGAGGCAGGGGTCGCTTTTATCAATAACATTCCGGTGTTTATCGCCAGCGATCCGGCGTGGGCCAAACGCTTTGAGGATAAAAACATTCCTATAATCGGTGACGACATCAAGTCTCAAATGGGCGCTACCATCACTCACCGCATACTGACAGATCTGTTCAAAAAACGTGGTGTCAAGTTGGAGCGTACTTACCAGCTCAATACCGGGGGCAATACCGATTTCCTAAACATGCTCGAACAAAAGCGCCTGGCCACAAAGAAAAAATCCAAGACCGAGGCTGTTCAGGCCGTAGCTGCCAGGCGTCTGAACGATGAAAACATCCATGTCGGCCCTAGTGATTACGTGCCGTGGCAGAAAGACAACAAGGTCTGTTTCATTCGCATGGAGGGCAAACTGTTCGGGGACGTACCCATGAATCTTGAAATGCGTCTTTCTGTGGAGGATTCACCCAACTCGGCCGGTGTTGCCATTGACGCTATACGCTGTGCAAAACTGGCTTTGGACCGTGGCATTGGCGGGATCCTTGAGGCACCTTCAGCATACTTTTGCAAACATCCCGCACGACAGTTCACAGACGATGATGCGTTTACCATGACCGAAGACTTCATCAACGAAGGTTAGAAATGTCAATCTAAAATTGACCCCTAACGATAACTTAATTTTGACCCCCCTCAATTAATAATATAAATAACCTTTCCTCTAAGGTGATTCCCAGGGGAGGGTCTTGAAACCTTTAACTATTGCCCACGTTTTTTAGATTTGCTTTTCTTTAAAGTTTCCTTCAGTCTATAGCTTTCCCAGGTACAATTAATAATATGTGCTTTGTGGGTAATTCGATCTAAAAGTGCTGCTGTCAGAGATGGATCACCAAATATCTCTGTCCACTCACCAAATCCTTTGTTTGTTGTAATAATCACTGACCTCCGCTCATGACGTTCTGCTAACACCTGAAAAAGAAGTTCTGCTCCCTCTTTTGAAAACGGAACATAACCGAGCTCGTCAATAATAAGTAGCCCGTAATTGAAATATTTGTATTTGAAAAGTCAGGAGAGATTAGAATAGTTCGGCAGATTGAAAAATTACTTGAAATTATTTGTGATGGATGTAATTATCTTTGTGACAATTAGTCTATCTATGGAAAATTTTTTTGAAGGAGAACCTTTTATGCCGATATATGAATTCAAATGCTTAAAATGCCAAGAATGTTTTGAGTTACTCTTAATGAATAATAATGAGAAAATTGAACTGAAGTGCCCAAAATGCAAGTCTGAGGATTTTGAACGGATTCTCAGTGCCACAAACTTCAGTATTGGCAATCCTTCCAAAGAAAATGCAGAGGTAAGCGCCAAAACAAGAACCTGTTCAAGCGGATCATGTACAACCTACGACATACCTGGGCCAACAAGGTGAATTCTTTTAAACACCTTTTCATAAGTCTCTTCTCTATTTCAGCACCCCGCATCTTGTACCATTAATAAGGAATCGATCTACTAGTAATAGTATTGAAAATCATTATCAATAAGGGAATTACATGAAACAGATTCATAAACAAGAAAAAGAACAGTTCAAAAAGCTTTTTAAGCAAGAACATATAGATAATTTTGAAGACAGCTTTAATGTCCTTGAAATTTTTCTGCAAACCGAACACCACGTTACAGCAGAAGAACTATTTGATCTTCTTAATGAAAATGGATATCAATATAAGCTTGATTTTGTCAGAGACACTCTGAAGCTTATGTGTCGTTTCGGGTTTGCGCAAAAAAACCGGTTTGATAACGGTGAGGTACGGTATGAGCACCGGCATTTAGGGCAACATCATGATCATATGATTTGCATTAAATGCAAAAAGATTATCGAGTTTGCCGAGAATCGGATTGAAAACCTCCAGGTACAAATAGCATCAGCTTATGGTTTCCACATGCTTCAACATAAAATGGAAATTTATGGGATCTGTTCCGAATGCCTTAAAGATCGCCTGAAGCTTATGAGTCTTGTTGCAGCCAAGCAGGGTGAACGGCTTGTAATTAAAGATTTTACCGGCGGAGCAGGTGCACGTATCCGATTATTGACAATGGGCTTGAGGTTTGGAGATGAGATAGAAGTTGTTACTAATAACAGTAAGGGACAGCTGGTTATTGCTATAGATTATAAGCGTTTCGTCATTGGGCGAGGTTTTGCCGAGAAGATAATCGTTCAACCGAGTAAAAGCTGATGAATTTGTAAAAAGACTTTTTTTTAACCACAGAGATCGCAGAGAACACAGAAAAAATAATTATTATTAATGAGTTACCTCTGTGCCCTCTGTGGTAAATTCTGACTTTTTACGAGACCATCAACCTTGAGTAAACTAAGAAAGACTTATTAACCATGCCGTCATTTGAGCCTTCCTATATTAAAACTTATCAAAATGGGTTACTTGGGGAAAAGATAAAAAAAGCAAAAACAATTTTAAGTTCCTGTACTCTCTGTCCAAGAAAATGTAAAGCGGACCGGCTTTCCGGCCGGCTTGGCATATGTAAAACAGGTGAAAAGGCAGCGGTTTCAAGCTATAATCCTCACTTTGGAGAAGAGGCTCCCCTTGTGGGAACCAATGGGTCCGGCACTATATTTTTTACGCATTGTAATCTTTTGTGTTTATTCTGTCAGAATTATGACATTAGTCACGAAGGTTATGGGGAGGAAGTTTCCAGTGATCAATTGGCCGGCATGATGTTGTTCCTGCAAAATGCAGGGTGTCATAATATTAATTTTGTTACCCCATCTCATGTTGTACCACAAATTCTCGCAGCTGTTGAAACAGCCATCAAAGGAGGACTCTCTATTCCATTAGTTTACAATACAGGCGGATACGATCGTGTTGAAACTTTGAAGCTTCTTGAAGGTGTATTTGATATATACATGCCGGATTTCAAATTCTGGAGTCCGGAAATAGCCGAAACAACATGTAAAGCACGAGATTATCCAATGATAGCACGCAGGGCATTTATTGAGATGTACAGGCAGGTTGGAGATCTTGTTGTTGATGAGTCAGGCATTGCGAAACGCGGTCTTTTGATAAGGCATCTCGTCCTACCACAAGGACTTGCAAGTACACGCGAAATAATGAATTTTATTTTTCATAATATTTCTCATAATAGTTATGTAAATATTATGCCTCAGTACCGGCCGTGCGGCAGGGCGACCGAGGTAAAAGAGCTTTCTGCTCCCCTTTCCCATAGGGATTACAAAACGGCGTTGCAGGCGGCAAATGAGGAAGGGATTACACGTCTTGATAGCCGGAGACGTGTTTTTATGATGCTGTAACCTTTTTTAAGACAGGATTTGCAACTATTCAGCTTAAATTTTTTACATGGAAAAGATATTTGCAATTGGCGACATTCATGGGCACTTTAATAAGTTAGTTTCCATTATGGATAAGATCGATATCGATCTTGATAAGGATACACTTGTCTTTATTGGAGATTATATAGATAGGGGTCCCAGTTCTTTTGAAGTTGTGGAATATCTGATCGATTTGAAAATGCATTTGAAAAATATTGTATTTTTAAAAGGTAATCATGAAGATATGCTTGAGAAATATCTTGCCGGAACTGATCGATTAAGCTATCTTGCTAATGGGGGTCAGAAAACTCTAGAACAATATCTAAAACGTAGCCAAGGACATGGTACTTACCCAATTCCACCTGAACACCTTAACTTTTTTGATTCACTTTTTCTTTTTTACCAGACTGATGATTATATTTTTGTACATGCCGGGCTCAGGAAAAAGGTTCCTCTTGAGATGCAAAACCCTACTGACCTTCTTTGGATACGGAATGATTTCATCTTGTCTGATTACGATTTTGGAAAACGAGTTATATTTGGACACACCCCATTTTCAGAACCTTTAGTCCAATCTAATAAAATAGGAATCGATACCGGAGCCGTATACGGCAATAAGCTGACCTGTGTTGAGTTGCCTGAACTTGTGTTTCATTATGTTTAAACGCCAAATACAAAACACTCTCGTAAAAAGGTTGCTTTTCTGACTTTTTACGAGACCATCAAATTTATAAAAGGAGGCTTAAAATGGCACATGAAATACTAAGCAAACTCAAATGGCTTGGTCATGCTGGATTTTCCATCAGTACAGATGACACAACAATAGTCATTGATCCATATGATATAAAGGAATGTGATCAGGCAGATATAATTCTGATAAGTCATTCTCACTATGACCACTGCTCCGTTGAGGATATTAACAAGATAAAAAAACCGTCGACGGTTTTTGTTACTGAACCGGAATCGGCAAAACAATTATCGGGTGATGTCCGGCTCGTTAAACCGGATGACAAATTGACAATTTCCGGAATCCCCATCGAAGTTGTCCCCGCTTATAACACCAATAAAGATTTTCATCCCAAGAGCAAGAACTGGTTGGGTTTCATCGTGACAATTGGAGATAAAAGTATTTATCATACCGGTGATACCGATCTGATTCCTGAAATGAATACATTTTCCATTGATATAGCCTTGTTACCGGTCTCGGGCACCTATGTCATGACGGCTGATGAGGCCGTTGAAGCTGCAAAACAGCTAAGACCCGAAATTGCGATTCCCATGCATTATGACTCCATTGTTGGATCAAAAGAGGATGCAATTAAATTTCAAAATGCACTTAAAGGAATTTGCGAGGTAGCTATTCTTTCAAAATGAAATTATATTCGTTTCTAATAACAATCCTTTTTATTTTATTTAGCAATGCGGCATTGGCTGAACGTCTTTCTGTTAATGTTTCTGCGGCCAATGTACATTCAGGACCGGGTAAAAATTACGATATCTTATGGAAAGTTGAAAAATACCATCCTCTTTTTATTCTCGAAAAGTCGGACTCATGGTATCATTTTCGTGATTTTGAAGGGGATGAAGGGTGGATTTATAAATCTCTGCTCAGGAAAATTCCATCGATCATTACAAATAGAAAAAAATGCAATGTTCGCGCAGGTCCAGGGACCGGATATAAAATATTGTTCTCCGTTGAGAAAGGGGTTCCCTTTAAAATTATAAAGAGAAAAGGTAACTGGATTCATATTGAGCATGCTGATGGTGACAAAGGATGGATTCATAAGTCTTTGGTATGGTAGTAAAGAATTCAGAAAAGCAATGGTTGCAACAGTATTCGATAAAGGCAAAAGAGTAATTGTAGGCTTCGGCTCGGCTCTTGTTGATATTCTTGTTCATGAAGATGATGAATTTCTGAAAAAAACCGGTGCTGTAAAGGGGGGGATGACTCTTGTAGATAAAGATTTTATTGAACATACATTGTCGCTTACATCCAATAAACCCTGTATTGTTCCGGGGGGATCAGCCTGCAACACAATCGTCGGTATTGGACATCTCGGTGGTATTGCTCGCTTTGTCGGCAAACTTGGCAAAGATAATCTTGGAGATCTGTTTAAAACTGAACTGCTAAATAATAATGTAGAACCGATTCTTTTTACGTCTTCTTTGCCTACCGGCAGAGTCCTTTCTATTATCTCACCCGATGCACAGCGCTCCATGTTTACGTTCCTCGGGGCTTCTTCAGAAACACAGCCGGGAGAAATAAAGAGTAAATGTTTCGATAATGTAGCGATTGTTCATATAGAAGGGTATATGCTTTATAACAAGGATTTGATGATGACAGTCTTAAATGCGGCAAAAGTAGCCGGTACAATTGTCTCTCTCGATCTTGCCAGCTTTACCGTAGTTGAAGAATCAAAAGAGTTTCTTGAAAAAAATGTGATGGACTATGTTGATATTCTACTTGCCAATGAAGATGAGGCGGATGTATTTACAGGATATTCGGATGAAATTAAAGCTGTAAAAGCCCTTTCGGAAAAAACGGATATTGCGGTTCTAAAGGTTGGGAAGCAGGGAAGCTTTATTTCCCGGGCAGGCAGAATAATAAAAATTGATCCGGTGGGTACAGGCGGCGCCATTGACACAACCGGGGCTGGTGACTTATGGGCATCCGGTTTTTTATTCGGGCTCGTAAACGGGTTGCCCCTTGAAAAATGTGGTGAGCTCGGTTCTGCTTGCGGTTATGAAGTGTGTCAGATTGTTGGTGCAAACATTCCTGAAGACGGCTGGAATAGAATAAAAAAACTACTGGAAACATTTTAGTCGCTTAATCATTGATGGTTTCGTAAAAAGTAAAAAATTTTCTTTTACGAACGTTTTAAGTTTAAGGTTTTAAGTTTTAAGTATCTGAAAATAATTGTAATACCATAACTTCAAACCTAACACTTAAAACCTAAAACGTGATGAATTCGACTTTTTACGAATTCATCATCATTAATTTTATGCTTTTTATGGGAAAAAATTTGAGTTTTACAATCATAAATCAGTTAACAATCAATGGATCAATGGAGGAATAATGGCAAAGAAAAGGATAACACGGAAAAAACTCTTGAAAGAACCGGATGAGTTCATAACATTTACAGGCAAGATGATCCGGTTTGTCAATAAATATAAGATTCAAGTATTATGTGCTTTTGGAATATTTTTTGCGTTTATAATTATCATTTCCGGAATTAGATATTTCTCAGATAGGGCAGAAAATAAGGCTTTTTCCCTGCTGGAACAAGGCATAGCTAAATATGAAAATATAATGAAAAAAAATGGACTTGACCAAGCATATGATGATGTAAAAAATGATTTCAAATTGATTCTGGAAAAATATTCAGGAAGAAACGGTGGAAAACTTGCAAGGATAATATATGCCAACATATGTTACAATACGGGTGATTTTGACGAAGCAATAGTATTGTATAGGAAAGCGCTTGAGGATTTTGATGCTAATCAGTCTTTAAAAAATCTCACCTTGAGCTGTCTTGGTTACTCCTATGGAGAAAAGAAAGATTACCAAGCTGCAATAAAATATTTTGAAATGATTGTTTCAGGGACTGAATCTATAATGAAAGATGAAGCCCTTTTTAATTTAGGGTGGCTTTATGGTGAAACCGGCAAACTTGATAAGAGCGTAAGTGCTTATAAAAAAATAATTTTTGAATTTACCGATTCAGTTTATTATAAACTTGTAAAGGAAAAAGTTGGCGGCTATCAGCAATGATACCCCCCCAAAAAAAAACGGTCAATCGAGAAAATCTCGTTTGACCGTTAAGGAGGGGAAAAGATGAAAAAATTGTTACCACTTGAATAATTATAGACGCAAATATCTTGCCAAACTCTTTTTATAGGCAATGTAAATTTGCAACCTCCTTGAAGCTTGAAATTTCAAACTGTTATAAATGGCTGTCTAAATCGAAAAAGAAAGTTGATTTGAAAATCGATATTTTATTGCCTTGAAGTTTCCAAATGGACACTCGACGGTTTCCATTTGGAAACTTGCTCTGCAAATCTCCCCCCTTTGGAAAAGGGGACTTATGAAGAGATCTTGCACTTTTCGTTCAGATACTAATCAATTTCGTATTTTTTTATTTTTTTACTAAAACCGCTCTTTCCAACACCGAGTAATTCAGCAGCTTCTGAATGAACATTATTAGTCAGTCTTAAAGCCCTTTTGATCATCTTCTTTTCAATCGTGTAAAGAGTTTCATACAGTTTTGCATTCTCAGGTATACCGTTAAGCTGCTGCGCATCATAGACATTAAATTTAAAGTCATTTGGAAGGTCTGAAACCTTTATTTTTTCTCCCGGACAGAGGACCATAGCTCGTTCAATTACATTCTCGAGTTCACGAACATTTCCAGGCCAGCTGTAATTGTAAAAAAGGCGTTCCACTTCAGGATCAAGACCCGTTATGGGTATATTAATGAGTCGTTCGCTTATATATTTTTTGATAAAATGGTCGACCAGCAGGCGGATATCCTCTTGTCGATGCCTTAAAAGCGGCAGAACAATATGTACCACGTTCAGCCGGAAGTATAGATCCTCCCTGAATCTTTTCTCCGCCACTTCATTTTTTAATCTTTTATTTGTAGCAGTAATAAACCGAACATCCACAGAAATCTGTCTAACTCCACCGACCCTTTCAAAAACCTTATCCTGCAACACACGAAGAAGTTTCACCTGGAGATCCTGGGAGAGTTCACCAATTTCATCAAGAAATAGAGTACCCCCATCAGCTAGTTCAAATCGCCCCTTCTTCATCGACACAGCACCTGTAAAAGCTCCTTTTTCATGACCAAAAAGTTCACTTTCCAGAAGCGATTCTGCGAGAGCGGAACAACTTACAGCAATAAACGGTTTGTCGCGGCGTGGGCCGTTAAAGTGAATTGATTTCGCAACAAGCTCCTTACCGGTGCCGCTTTCACCTTCAATCAACACTGTGGCCGTAGCAGGTGCAACTTTTTGGATCATTTCGTAAAGATCCCTCATATTTTTACTTTTCCCTATGATATTTCCGAAACTGTATTTGGATTCAACGACACTTCGAAGTTGTCTGTTTTCTTTGATCACACGATACATGGCTGTGGCTTTGTTTACGTAAATTATCAGCCTCTCATTGTCGAAGGGTTTCATGATATAGTTGTAGGCACCCTTCTGCATCGCCTCTACCGCTTTCTCCACAGTACCGTGCGCAGTCATCATTATAACCGGGAGATCAGGGTCTTTATCTTTGATCCTTTCAAGCAGTTCTATCCCATCCATAAAAGGCATTTTCATATCGGTAAGAACTAAATCAACGTCTGAATCTTTCAATATTTCAAGGGCTTCTTTGCCGCTAAAGGCGGTTAGGGTCTCGAACCCCTCTTCCTTTAGGATAGCACTTAGTATTGGCGGATAATTTTTTTCATCATCTACAATAAGGATGGCTTCCATTGATTATGCTCCGTGTTTTATAGGTAACTTAATTGTAACTCGAGTGCCGCGTTCAGGTGTATTGCCAATTTGTATGCTCCCTTTGTGAGATTCGATGATGTTTTTCACTATACTAAGGCCAAGGCCGGTTCCTTTCTCCTTGGTTGTAAAAAAAGGATCCCATATTTTATCCGTAAGGTCATCGGGTATCCCTTCCCCTTCATCTTCAAATAGTATTGTAATAGTATTATTATCCATAGTAATCTTAATATCTATTTTACCGCCGCCCGGCATAGCCTGCATTGCATTTAATAATAAATTAAGAAAGGCCTGATACAGCATATCGGAATCAGCTAATATTTCCGAAAGATGAGAGTGATAATGTTTTTCAATAACGTGGCCCTGCTCTTTAATCTGTGATTCAAGATAAGTGAGATTTTTTTCAAGAACTTCCTCAATGCGGCATGGAAGCAAGTTCGGACTCTTTGGTTTAGCAAAATTTAAAAAATCTGTTATAATGTTATTTAATCGGTTTGCTTCCTCGACTATTATATCCGGAACCGTGTTTGAAGGATCAAAAGAGGCAACTTTTTTCTTCAAAAGTTCGGCTGAATTTCTTATGATTCCCAATGGATTGCGGATTTCATGGGAAATTCCCGCCACCATCTCTCCCAATGATGACAAGTGCTCTGCTCGGCTTAGCTGCTCTTTTAGACGGAACCGCTCCAGAGCCCGTTTTTGAATAATATCTTCCCCTTTTTTAACTATATATAAAAGTACCAAAAATAAAACTCCCATGATGATAATAATTGTTATAATAACAATTTTTTGAAATTTAAAAATAGCTTTATGACTTTCCGACATATCTTGGACGATTTCAACAATACCAATCACCGGTCCTGAAATCTTTGAAAGAGGTGCTTCTGCGCGAAGAGGAGCAAATGTAATTATTCTACTCTCTTTTGGAAAACCAAGCAAGATTTCCCAAAAACTGCCGCTTTGCATCATCTTAGAATTCGATTTGCCTGCAATGGCTTTCTGATAACCTGTTCCTCCGAAATTTTTTTTGCCAATTAGTTTCTTGTTGAAACTGTAAACAATAAGATCCTCCTTCATACCAAATATGTTTACCATTTCTACCTTGAAGCTGTGAAGAGTGTTTCTCACAACTTTATCCAAGTGTTCAAACTGTTCTTGGTTGCTAAGCTGGATTCTTCCAAATTTTAATTGGACAGGTATAGTGAATTGTAAAAAAACTTGATGGTTAAGATTTTCTATAAGGAGATGGGCAAATTCTTTGCTTTTCTCAAACTGCATCGTTCTTGCCCAGTGTGTATTGAAAACAGAAAGAATAAGCGTTCCCAAAAAAATTGCGGTAATACTCGTAAAGGTAAAGTACTTAACCAGCCTGAAAGGTTTGCCTTTTTCTTCTGGAGGTGAGGGATTCATTATTTTTATATTAATATTGAAAACAACTTTAAAGTCAAGGTAAAGCTATTTTATTTGGTTTTATTCGAGGTACCTTAACGGTCTTTGAGATGGAAAAATTTGATCATTACATAATTTTTCGTTTTTTAGTACACTACATATAGTGGTCTTTTAAAATTATGCTCAATATATGCTAATTATAAAAAAATATATATAATTATAAATAATTTACTTGACAAAATGCTAATAAAGAGAGAATATATATACAGTCATATAATTGACGGTCTCGTAATAAGTTCAAATCTCGTTACGTCGTCGAATAGTTGAGCAGTTAAGTAGTTGTAATGATAAGAATAATAACCGTTTTCAAAAAATTGGACATGCAACAGTTTGTAAATATTAACATATTGACTTAATTATAAATTTTTTCCTACTCAACCACTTAACCGCTCAACTATTTGACGGTGTCTGAATTCATCATAATATAGTAATATTTTGTACAATAAATAAAAGGTTATTAAAATGAGTAAAAATTCCTTGAAAAAAATTCGAGAATCACTTCTAATGAGCAAATCAGAACTTGCAAAGAAGGCAGATATTTCTCCCATTACTATTGCACGAATTGAAAAGGGAATGTCGTGTCGTATGGAAACCAAGCGCAAGATTATTTTGGCTTTGGGTTATAACCTTTCTGACAAAAACAAAATATTTAAAGATTGAGAATATCATGTTTGGAAAAAAAACCCACCTTATCGGTCTTGATATCGGTTCAAAGACTTTTAAAGTTGCGTCAGTAGAAGAAATAAAAAAGGGATACAACCTCAAAGAATTTGGTATGATCGATATACCTTCCGGAGTAATTGAAGAAGGTTCAATAAAGGATCCGGAACAGGCTGCTGATTCCATTCGCCAACTCTTTACAATGTTTAATATAAAGGAACGTAATGTTGCATTGTCGATTGGAGGCTACTCAGTTATTGTTAAGAAAATTAATATTGGAGCTATGTCTGAAGATGAACTTCAGGAGACAATCAATATAGAAGCAGAACAATATATTCCGTTTGATATAAGCGATGTTAACATTGATTTTCAAATCCTTGGTGAGAATGAAAACAACCCGAGTCAGATAGACGTGCTTCTTGTTGCAGCAAAAAAAGAAATCATCAACGACTATGTCAATCTTACTCAAATGGCCGGATTGGATCCCTGCATAATAGATATTGATGCTTTTTCACTACAAAACATCTATGAATTAAATTATGAGACAAAAGATGAAAATATTGCGTTGATTGATATTGGAGCCAGTAAAACATCTTTAAACATATTGAAAGGCAATTCCTCTGTATTTATTCGGGATGTTTCGCTTGGATGTGGTCAGATAAATGAGAGAATAGTTTCACTTGTCGATTGTACTCTGGATGAAGCCGAAGAACTTAAATATGGCGATAATACAGATAAAATTTCTGAAGAAAATTTAACACAAATTATTTCAGCGGTGTCTGCTGATTGGTGCATGGAAATAGGCCGTGCTTTTGACTTTTTCTATTCAACATACCCTGATCAAAATATAAAAAGAATTGTTCTTAGTGGAGGAGGGGGAAATATTAAGGAGTTTCAACAACTTCTTGCATCAGAAACATCAATTGAAGTAACCACTATCTATCCTTTTAAAAACTTTTCTATAGATAGTAAATTTGATTCTTCACATCTGGAAAAAATAGCACCCCAGGCAGCTATATGCATGGGTCTTTCAATAAGGAGAATCGATGACAAATGATACGAATTAATCTACTGCCTTTTCGAGCAGCACGCAAAAAGGAAAACATACGCCGACAGGTCTCTGTTTTTCTCCTTACTTTTTTGTTTATTACAGTAGCTTTATTTTATTATAACAGCTCCTTGAGCGGTCAAATCGAAACACTGAACACCATCAAAGAAAATAAAAAAAAGGAAATAAAGAAATACAATAAGGTAAACAATGAAATTAAGGAAATCAAAAAAAAGCTTAATCTCATGAACAAGAAAATAGATATCGTAAAAAAGATTGGGGAGAACCGTAAAGAACCGGTTATTCTTTTAGACACCATGACGAAGATGATCATACCAAAGCGTATGTGGTTAACCAAATTTAGCGCAATAGAAGACACTGTTACTATTAATGGGATTGCCTTAGATAATAAAACTGTTGCTGATTTTATGACCCGCCTTCAGACTTCAAAGCTGTTTACCAGTGTAAATTTAAAAAATTTAAAACAGCACGAGATAAAAGAAAAAAATTTAATTTTCAAAAGCTTTGATATTACATTAATTAAAACATCTTCTGAAAAAGAAGAAATAAAAAAGACAAAACCGGGAAAAGTCGCTGTTAAAAAGAAAAAATAATGGGAAAAATTAAATTATCTTTAGATTTTATTGCACCTGTCTTTGAAAAAATCGAAAGGCTCACAAAGGTACAAAGGCTTTTGATAAGTTTCGGTGCACTCTTTATTATTATAGGTACTTTTGTATATTTCTCTTATCTTCCTAAATTTAAAAGAATAGAAGTGATAAATAAAGAATTAAAACAAGTTGAAAAAGACCTTAACAAGGCAAAACTAAATGCAAAACAAATCAATAGATACCGGCTCATGATGAAAGAGTCGAGAGTGAAATTTAATACTGTTATAAAAGCTCTTCCCGACAAACAAGAAATACCCTCTTTGCTGGCAAACATTTCCAAGTCCGGCCAGGATGTCGGACTTAAATTTCTCTTGTTTCAGCCAAAACCAGAGATAGAAAAAGGGGATTTTGCTGAAATTCCAGTATCTATTAAAGTTGTGGGCAACTATCACAGTGTTGCTCTTTTCTTTGATAGGGTGGCAAATTTAACTCGATATGTAAATATAAAAGATATAGTGATGGCTCCACAGAAGGTTAGTAATGAACTCTTTACTAAATGTACTGTTGTTACTTACAAGTTTGTTACAGGGTCAGCTAAAAAGGCTCCCCCGAAAAAGAAGCCGAAAAGGAGAACGTTTAAAAAGAAGAAAACGGGCCATTAAAAAGATAAAAAGTCATGCAATATTTCCTGATTATTTTACGTAGTACAGCTATTTTAATATGCTTATTCCCTTTTATTTGGGGTTGTGGCAATGGGACTGAAGTGCTTCAAGAACCCAGGGTGGTTACTAAAAAAATTGTCACCAAAAAGGATGCGGCATCCTTGAATAAAAAGCCCAAAAAAGTGTTGGTTCAAAAGCCTAAAAAGGTGATAGACAAAACAGTTGATAAGCCGTTATCCGAAGAACCCAAAGTAT
>JAUVVS010000002.1 GCA_030604545.1 Deltaproteobacteria bacterium
GCTTCTTTTGCCATCGCATGACAACAAATCACCTTATCTGCAAACAAACAAGACAGCTTCTCGTGAAGTTTCAATAGTTTTATCATCCGGTGATTCATCCGCAAGTTTTGTTTCTGAACCCACATCTCCGGCATACTTTCAAACAGATAAAGTACCAGTTTCGCCCCTGTTATTTTTGGAATTAGACCACAAAAAACAAGAAAATCCGGCATTGAATCCGCTTCAACAAAATCGAATTTATAGTTCAAATGCAAAATTGACACATATAAAAAAGACATTAAGAAAAAACATATATATTCCATTAAGTAGCTTGCAATTCCTTTTCGCTTTGCACTCAAAGGAATCCTATAGGTATTAACACCATTAACGTTTTCGAAACGCTTTTCCCCTGCTTTTTTCAGGCACACTAAATAAACATCAAACCCGGCATTCACCAGCGTTTCAGCATTTCTTCTCACATGACTTTCCTGTGGATAATAAGCTCTGCGTATTATACAGATACGTTTCTTGTCTAACATCGGTTGACAACCTCAGCATATACTTGCATTATTTTTAATGCACTATTTTGCAGACTAAACTTGGTCATCCTTTCCCTGCCATCGGTTCGTATGTCTCTCATTAATATATTTTTAAGATTGTCAGCCATCACTTCAGGATTTCTTGCACACACAGCACATCCCTCAGTATCGCCTATAATAGCCTTAACATCCCCCACATCCACAGATACAACAGGAAGGCCGCATGCCATTGCTTCTTTTACCACCATGGGAGATGCTTCATAATCCGAAGTAAGAAGCATCGCATCACAAGCATTCATATAAATGGGAACTCTATCATGAGAAAGATTAATCATTGGAACGAGCTCTACATTACTGGAAAGCGAACTCCGTATTTTCTTAATCACTTCTGTCGCTAAATCATAACGTTTGCATGAATCATTTGGATTTCCTGGAAATAATACATACCGTTTATCCGGATTCCATCTTAAGATATGACGCTGTTCGACTTGATCCATAGGGCTGAACATATTCAAATCAACACCGCAAGGAATTACAGTCTTATTTTTAACATCTTTTTCCTTCAAAAATCCGCTTACATCAATAACGTACTCTACATGTTTCAGGCAGTATCGTTTTAAACATTTTAACGAAACAAATATTTTTCTAAATCCTTCACGCCTTATTATTGTTAGTAATGAATCCTTTGAAAAATACTCGCCCTCATGAAACGTCAAAACCAAAGGATGGACATTCATTAATATCAACCAAATTGCTAAAAACGTATGGTGAACATGTATAATATCCGGGTTAAACGCCTTTAAGCGTTTTCTGATCAGGAAAGTCGCCAAAAAATAATTCCATTTATGCTTGCGAACATTGACATATAACACATCAATTTCATCAACCAATGGTTTCAGCGACTCAACTTCATCAAAGACAAATGTACCATTATGAGGATCACCTGCCGACGGATACATCGGAGTTACTACCAGGATTTTCATTCTTTTTCACATAAAGAGGGATTCATCTGTTTGCGCGTCGCAAAGAGTATCTTTTTGGAAAGTAAATCCCATGACTTGAAATATTCTTTGATTACTGTCCAACATATCTCGTTAGTCAAAAAAGCAATAGGCTTCTGTGCAGAGAATGTAAGAATGTCATATTCATTTATTAGATTTTGATAACCATCTTTCATAGATAATAATGTAGCCAATGATTCATCTGATTGCCTCTTGTCGGCCATTGCTATATCTACATCAAGAAAGATATGAATATCGGGTTTAACAGAACACCATGTCAGAAAACGCCAAAGTAAAGAATCGGTGTAATTTGAATATCGCAGATTCAATTCGACACCCATATCCAGAAGACACCGATCCAATATAACTACACGGTCAAAAAGTTTCAGTACCCGAACCTTAACGGCATATACATATAAAAGCTCCAATGCTGCATAAATACGCTCTACAAATGATAAAAACACATTATTTAAGTTCTTATTTGTCGGAGATTTCTTTTCCCCAATTTCATCTATATCGCATGTGGAACATTTAAATCTTCTAACCCTCTGCAAAAATTTCGATAAGGGTGAACAAAAACAGCGAAACCATATCGTTTCTGTCTTGATAGCGCAATTCTCAAACGCCTTTTGCAATGCTGCACACTGAGTACTTTTGCCGCACCCATCAATACCGCTAAATGCTACCACAAAGGGTTTTTGAAAAAATAAATTCAATTTACATTCAACGCCCCAGCAAAAGGTGCTGACAGTATCATAAATCCGTTGTTTAAGCCCCCTTTGAGTATCCTTCCAAACCTTTCTATAATAATATTTTTTCCCTTTAAGAAATGAATATTTCAATGGATAATCGAACAGATGATCCGCGATTCCCAAGGTGATATTTTTACTATAGAATTTTTCCGGAACCTTTGATTCGACAAGTCCCAGTTTTTTTATAATTTGCACATAACATCCAAGGGCTTCTCTCAGTCCATCCGTCCAGCCCCGTTTGCGCGCTGTCCGGAGGGCATAATCCCATTTCACTTCTTCTGTAAGACACGTAGCAATGCGAAGTATATTTGCCATTGAAAAACTCTTATCTTCATAGAAAGAGTGAGCAAGTGTTATTAAAAGGGAATCTGTATTGGAAGGATAATGAATAAAAGCATTTTCTTCGGAAGCCCTATGCTCTCTTTCCCAAAAGGCCTCATCGCACAAAAATGGAACGCCCCAACCCACTGTAGTATGTAAGTGTATCTCAGAAACAGCCTCGCCATTTTCAAATTTCTTGTATAGAAACTTCTCGGGTTCCTCAATATGTCTCAATTCAACATATCTGAGATCGTCTAATATACTGCGTGCCACCCTTAAATTTTCCCGTTTTATAAGAACATCAAGATTGCCGTGAAGATAGTAGGGAAATTCAGTCGGGTATCCACAGGATTTAAAAAGAATTGCCGAAAACCCGTTCTCTTTAAACCGCTTATGCAGAAACTTATATTCAAGAATCTGCCGTTGGTGTTTTAAATCTTCTGTCTTCGTAAGCTCTTCGAAATCATCAGCAATGGAACAGGAAAGATAATTGTTGAAACGCCATGAAGGAAGGCCATTTCGGAAAAACCAATCCTTCAGTTCCCAATTTCGCTTTTTTAGATTCTTTTCAAGAAGGTCTTTAAATGACAATTCAAGCCGCTTACACAATACCACCATAGCACTCCCAAACATAAAACAACAACGTCAATAGTAACAACTCGACTATATTTCTATGTACAATATATGTGCCCTTCCTTGCCTATCTGATAATTGATATGTGTGATCTCCACTTCTTTCTCAACATGCCAAATAGAATATTGATGCAAAATTAACAAATCCATAACATTTTTAATATTTTTTATCTTCTTCTCTTCGTCTGCTCCATGCATTTCTACTAAAAGTTTCGGCTTTGACTTTTCAATTGTTGCTTTAGCTCCAAGTAAAACATCTAATTCTAATCCTTCTACACCTATCTTTATCAAATCAGGTTTTGGCAATCTATATAGCATTATTTGGTTATCAAGGGCATCGACTTCTACCTTAATAGTTCTCTTTCCATCATGATGAGCCAGACATTCCCCCTTTATTGTCTCGTCGATAGTACCCCCACCAGGACCCGACCCCGGAAGGACCATAGTCTCTTCAGTTCGTTCCTTTCCTAAGGCAATATTATATGCTTGGACATTGCTAAAATGATTTACTTTGATGTTGTACAATAATCTCTTATAACTATCTGGATTCGGTTCATAAGAAATAACCTTTCCACCCCCAACCGCTTTCGCACAAAACAAAGTATGAACGCCTATATGAGCACCGATATCATATACTGTCCAACCGCGTAGATCCAAGTTCATAATAAATTGTTCTTCCATGCTAACTGGAATGAATGGGATAAATTCCTTTCCTCCTCTTAATTTCAGTCCCCTTGCTAAGCCACTTTTTGCGGTGTATGTATAATTTCGGAGGAATGACCTTACAATTGATTTTATAGAATCTTTCACCTTGTTGCGTTACCTCCCCTAAATTGCTCGGTTGTTTCCAATATCATCTCCCCTATCCGTTTCCAGTCATAAGGTAAAACCATTTGCCGATTATTACATGCAGCGACATTGCGCTTTAAAAGATTCAACTTATTAATCAGTTCCTGCTCTCCTTTGAAAAAATAAAAACCATTCCCTTCTTTAAACATGACCGGCAATCCACCAAAGGGAGTGGACAATACAGGAATGTTACACGCCACGGCCTCCAAAACGGAAAGCGGTACGCCAATAGACGCATCTTCATTTTGTACAGGGAATATATAAAGGTCTGCCATCTGGTATATTTCTTCAATTCTGTGAAAGTACCGATTTATTACCTGGACGCCCGCCTCATTCAACTCCCTGACTAAGTTTTCATCCGCCAGCGTTGATGTGCTACCGACTAACAAAACTTTGCAATCCATTGTTTTGGATATCTCGGCAAGCATTCCAACGCCGCGGTTTCCATTAACATGTCCAACATGTAAAATTATATAATCATTTTTACTAAATCCATAACGGATCCTAAGCATTTCCTTTGTCTTTAAATCAACAGGAACAAACTTAAAGGTATCCACCCCGGAAGGTAAGAAAAATACTTTATCTTTGGCAAACGAAAAAATATCTTTGCTTTTTGGTGTCTGTGAGAAAATAAAATCCGGCATTAAAAATGGTAAAAACGGCTTCAGAAAACGATTGTATCGAGCAGGTTGAAAAACAATAACAGCGATTTTAGCATCAGGAACATACCGTTTTAGAATCTTCATGCGGAGCAAGGCAAAGAAATTGCCGCATGATGCGGAAGAATAAATAATAAGGTCTGGTCGGGCTTGCCTCAATACAGTATATAACTTCCTGTTTATAAAAAGGCGATTGGAGCAAATACAAATAAATTTTTTCGATTCACCCACTTCGCTCTTATTAAAAACAGCAATGCCGGTCATATCATGTTGCTGCTCTAAAGCTTCAAACAACTTCAGAGCAAAGTTTTTCATCCCTTCATCCGGAACACCAAAAACTTGCTCACTTATAATGGCTATTCTCATGGGTCAAATAACTGGAAAATTAGTTTCATGGAATGCTTCATCAAAATGATGGTTGCCGTTCAAAAACCTTTATATATTGATCCGCAATAACTGAAATGTCGTGGTTTTCAAGGACATATTGCCTCCCATTCTTCCCCAATTCTACGCCTAATTTTTCGTTATGAAGAAGTTCCTCAATATCTTTACACATCTGCTTTATATTGCGAGAATGAAAACCCGATTTGTAATTACAAATACACTCATCAGGATCAATGTGCAAACTGATTACAGGTGTCTCGTGCAACCATGCTTGTAAAAATGTGTTTGGAAATCCTTCAGATTCAGATGTAGAAACAAATGCCTTTGCTTCCATGATGTACTTGTCAATTTCCCTTTGAGGAACAAACCCAACAAATTTTACATTTCGTAATTTTAAAGCCTTTTTTTTTATTTTATCATAAATCCCGTCTCGCCCCGGACCACCTATCATCAAAAATTGCTCATCAGGAAATTGGGATGCAATTTGAAGGTACAGCTCTGGATGTTTTCTCGCAACTATTGTACCAATCCACAAAAAATACTTCCTGTGTTTTTCTTCTACTTTCAACTTTAGTCGAATCCCATTTCGAATCAAAACAGTATCTATAGCAAAATTCTTTAAAAAAGTTTCCCTTTGCTTTTCGGTTTGAGAAGTTACAGCATCCGAAGTCTTCAATCCCCATTTATACAGATAACCCATCGGCCGTTTCAGAGTTTTCAATATGCTTAAAGAAGCATTCGTATCGATCCCTGCAGAAAACACAAATCTCTTTCTTAATATTTTGCAAAATAAAGCAATGGGGCCAACATAGAAAGAGTCTGAGCGAAAATTGTATACATCGGCATTAACACATTTCATCGTTTGAAAAAGAGAATACATGTTTCTAAAAAAGTTAAAACCATGGTTACGACGTTTCGGATTGAAAACCCTATAAACCTTAATGTCATTAATTGACTCAAGCTTTTTTTGACCAAAGTCACCAACAATAAATGAAATATTGTAGTTTTTTCTAACCAAATATTTCGCAAGTTCAATTTGTTGATATTCAGCCCCACCCGTAATTGTATCCTTACTATCGGCCAAAGTAGGATAGGCATAAAAAGAAATAAAGCATATGGATTTTTGATTCATAAAAGTTTCTGCTCCAGCCGAATAAATGCTTAAGCCCCTTATAAACTGTCTCATTGTCGAAGCAAAAGATTATGGAAAAGAATTCCCTCAAGCCCCCCCGGCGTTAATACACGGAAGCACTCCGCAACCGCCCGGATGGGACTATGAACATGCTCAAGCACGGGTCAGCCAACCCCCTTAATGCTGTCTTCCTTAAAAGGCAGGTCATGAATGTCACACACAACATCAAGATCAGCGCCCGGATGAATATCTGCATAAAAGACGTTATCCCCCAAGGACCTGTTCTTTGAACCTATATTGATCATTACACCCTTCCGTGAATCGAGAAATTCTTTCAGCCGTCTGTTCTGCCAGTAATTGTTGGTGGGAGCTGGGGGTGTAATCAAGGATTTAATCGTCTTTAACAACATTTTTATAAGCATATTAATTGCATGACAAACATATGTTAATAACCCAAAAGATATGAACTCCCCCGGGCAAGACGCGGAGTATCAAAATAAGTGTTTTATCTTTTCTGTCGAGCAAGCTGCGGAGAATTAAAGAAAGACCACAAGAAGCACAAACGCAAAGTTGGCAATCGGAATTATTGCTATTTGTGCATTTGTTAAACTCAAGCACCGAGTTGCCATAGCGAGCAGGGGAGCTAATAACAGATACACGCCCATCAAATATCGCGCTGTGCCGCCAAAACTAAATGTCAGGTATGCGCCCGCAACCAAGGATATTAGCCCACCCAACATCCATGGCATTAATGAAGATCCACGAAGCTTAGTCAATAAGAATAGCGATAAGATACTCATTAAAATCAATGGAAAGCCGAAGTATGAAAATTCCAATACCGATGAAAAGCCATCAAGCATATGGTCTAAAGAGTAATAATGCAAACAATGTGAACCAGTAAAATAAGTTAACCAGGGGTAATATCCAAGAGCTGTAAACGTTATAAAAACAATCGAAGTGCCACACAAAATGCCAATTAATGTTCTATTATGCCACGCTTGTTTTGACAGCATTAGCATGATCATAATGGACATAAATACTATAACAAAAAAGAAATTGGTATAGGCAGCAGCCGTCAGCAACATGCCTGATGCAATATGCCTTGACCATTTATGAGTGCTATCTGAAGCGCAGCCTAATGCAAAACCTCCTAAAGCAAACAAAGCAGCAAGTTCATTAGCATGGGGAAAGTAAAAAAGCAGTACGGGCGGAGCTGTGCATATTAAACAAGCAATTGCCAAACGGTTAGCTGTTTCCTCAGAAGGAACATATTTCCATGCCCAGAGTATCGCAATTAGCACCAGACAAAATTTCACGAAAAGTTCGAAAGCAAAAGCAACCATTCGGCTTTTACCAAAAAGAGCCAGCCAGCCAGCCAAAGCAAGGGGATAAACCGGCGGATGCTGAACCATTCTATTATTATCCTGCGGCAAGTCAAGCCGGTCCCAACGTGTACCTATGATCCAGTCTATCCCCATGCCATGGATACGCTCCAGCACTTCACCTGGTCTGTGTATGTAATTCGGTTCAACGCGCGGATTGGCACGGGCATTCCACGTTTTAATCACTTCCAGAGGTCCACTATCTATAATTAACAATGCAGCACGATGATTATTGGTAGGCACATCCATGCCTTCCCAGATTAAGTGCCTGTCTTGCTGCAGCCATACCCCCATGCTGGCAAAAACAACAAGAACGGCAAGCAATACAGGCACATAATACATCAGCCTTTTCTGCAATCGAATTACAATAAGAATGCAAATCAATGCCATAATCAACACAAAAAGCGCATCCCAATGTATGATCTCCGGTATTCCAATATTTCCAACGAAATGCCATCCTTGGTACTTCTTGAACAGTTGATAAACGGCAAGCAAAACAATTGGCAAGCCGCATAAAAGAAACCACCAATGTTTGATAATTCTCTCTATTATAATTGCTAATTTTGAATAAGTTACATGCATTTTTTTTCAATTACCACAAAGCTTCTAAGAGCAAAGATGAAACCAAACGGGCAAAATATCTTTTCAATGAAACTGATATATTTCACCATACCGGCCGGCACAAAACTTTTTCGATCAAAACCGCCGCTTAATGGGTAGAGTATAAAGGTAAGCAGCTCTTTTTTTATCACTTTAAGGTTGGGGAATTCCTTGTGAAATCTCTTGATTTCCTTTGAAAACATTATAGTAGGAATCGCAGAGTTGCCGTCAAAGGCCGCCTTTTTGTTTTTTGATTCAATTTGTCTGTTCCAGACATCTACCTTAAAGTCCACATCCTCCTGGTGAAAGTAGTTGTAGATGATATAGGAAAAGGGAGATATATAAGGCTCCAGCATGATTAACCTGCCGTTATTCTGCAAAACTCTGTGGGCTTCACTCAAAAAAAGAACGGGATTTGCGAGATGGTGAAGAACATCGATAAAGATTATGTTGCCGAGGGAATTTTGCCTGAAAGGCAGCGAATGAGCGTCCAAATTCAGATCAATCCACTCGCAAAAAATATAATCGGAAGATATTACGTCAGGAAAAAATCCCTTAAAGTTCCCCCCCCCTGAACCTATTTCAAGGACAGGCCTATTATCCGCCATATTCTCTATAATCAACCTGTACCAGTCATGATAGATATCCCTCAGAACCTTTTTCTTTTGCCAGATATCACGATGTCTTTTCAGGATTTCGTATGACATTTATCGTTCTTTTGATGCGTAAATCAAAAGTGATCCTGCAATTTGTCTGTCCAATGGAATTTTTTCAACAAAATTGCCAATATTACTGATGAACGGTATTAACATGCCTGGAGTAAAGGGATGTAAAAAGTCGAAAGGTCTTATTGAAACATTTTTAAACCCAAGATTCATAAGCTCCTTTTTCAATGCCCACCTTACAAACGCTGTTTCGTCAGGAGAATTATTCGTTATTTTTCTGATGAAAGTAATATTTCGCTCCATCCATATCTGAGGATTAAACATATTAGGTTCAGTGAAAACTACCCCCCCCCCTTGCTTTAAAACTCTATATACTTCTTTAAGTGCCGGATTTAGATTGAGATGATGTAAAATCGAGCTTCCAATAACTACGTCAAAACTTCCATCTTCAAAATCCAACTTTTCCACATTTTGTACATGAAAGCCGACAGTTACATTCGGGATGGTCTCTCTTGCAATTTCCAATAAATCCGGTGAGATATCAATAGCTGTAATATCTGCCCCTGTTTGAGCAATCCTTTTTGTAAACTCGCCAGTCCCGCATCCAATTTCCAAGATTTTCTTCCCGGCAGTAATATCACCATGTTGGATAAAATATGAAGCCCTTCTATCAGCCCTTGCCTTTCCGGCAGGCGTTCCCCAGCCCCAGATATTTACCGCATTGTCTGCTATTTTCTCGCCATGTTGAACTTCATTCTGGATTCTATCTATATTCAAAAGATCCTCCTATATAAATTTTATCTTACCTAAGGCAAAAAAAACCATTTTAAACAGGATCAGACCATGCCGGAAGCGGCTTATCTGCGTTGTTCCATAAGTCCGATCGCGATATTTAATGGGGATTTCCACAATCTTCAGATTTAGCTTTGACGCTCCGAACAAGAGATCGAAATCTCCGAAAGGGTCAAAGTCTCCGAAATATTTTCTGCCTTCGGCTATTTTAAGATAATCTTTCTTCCAGAGGACTTTTGTGCCACAGAGGGTATCCCTTATGCGCTGCTCAAGGATATACGTAAATGCCCTGCTGAAGAACTTATTGCCCAGGAGGTTCAAGAACCGCATGGCCTGTCCTTCCATCTGGTAAACCAGCCGCGTGCCATTTATAAACTCTCCCTTTCCTGAAGCAATGGCATCAAAAAACTTTGGCAGGTCTTCCGGTGGAACTGTGAGGTCCGCATCCAGAATCATCAGAACATCATTTTTGGCGTAAGCGAACCCCTTTTTTACCGCATCGTACTTCCCTTTACCGTCCTGTACCAGGACAGTAATATCTCTTTGCGGATATTTGTTCTTTACCCTCTCACACTCTTCCAATGTACCATCTTTGGAATGTCCCTCGACAAATATAATTTCCGTGCTTTTACCCATATCGGGCGTTCGCAACACCGCCTGTTCTATATTGCCCTTTTCATTGCGGCAGGGAACTATAACCGAACAGGTCGCTTCTTCCGGCGATTTCCTTCCACCCCTGGGGCGCGCAATTAAAATTTCGTTTAGGGAAAGCTTCCAGAAAAAGGGCATGTTCGCCAGGAACCTGTTAAGAAACGTTGAAACAAGAGGGATATAGACAGGCAATAAAAACCGGTATCCTTTCTTTATTACCTCAAAATCATTTAAGTAAAGCAGGTTTGAGATATCATCAAGGGGCAGCCAGTGCTGCAACGGTTGCTTCATCCTGAGACCCACGGCCTCGGCAAATTTCAGAACAGGCTCCCAAAGATAATTGTAATATACAATAATCACCCGAGTCTCAGGTTTGCAGACCTTGCGCAGTTCCCTTAACGCCAATTGTATATCATCGACATGTCCTATTGTTTCAACAAGCACCACATAGTCAAACTTCTCTTCTATTTTAAGATTTTCAAGGTCACCTGTCTCAAATTGAAGATGGGGAAACTTTTCTCTTGCCGCCTCAACCATCTTTGGACTTATATCAATGCCAACCCCTCTTTCGGGATTCAGCGCTGCAAGCAGGTCTCCGGTACCGCAGCCAATTTCGATAACTGACGAGTTGGAAGGGATCAGATATTGCAGATATTTCTCAAGCTGTCTGTGATAGTAAGCTCCCCTTTTCCTCCACTTTTCTCTCTCCATAGCAACAGAATCGAAATATTTTATTCTTTCCGTTTTGGTCAATTGCTCAGATTCCTCGAATTGTCATCAATTTGAGCCTCTTCAAATTTACATGTCTTTTCCACCGCAAGATCCGGATCTATAAGTCACTCACAACAAAACGTCTCTTCCCTGACTTCGTCAACGGAATATGATCTACATACTTGATATGAACTTCGAGATCAGGAGCTTTCTCTGCGATCTTTCTACGAAGCAATTGTTCGCTTTCATGTGAAAGTTGTCCTGACGGCATTTTAAGCAGGATTTCAACCCCGGCTATATTGTCCTGTCGCACTTGAAGCGCCACAATATCTTGTGAGATATGCCTCAACAATAATGTCCAGAACGTTCCTGAAAGATACCTGCCTGACTTTGTCTTAATAAGATCAAAGGAGCGGCCTTCAACCCTGTCCAGAAGAGGAAGGCCTCTGCCGCAGGGACAGTCACGTTCGCCCCATGCCGCCATGTCGCCGATACGATACCGGATGAATGGCATAGCATAATTGTCCAGATCCGTAATAACAAGTTCGCCAAGCTTGCCGGGTGGACAGGGTTCGCCATCTTCATCAATAATTTCCACATAGACCCGCTCAACATTGACATGCAAACCGTTGTGCTCATCGCATTCCTGGGCCACATCGGCAAACTCCCTGCATCCATAACGATTGAAGACAGGCACATCAAACGCCTTTTTAATTATCTCCCGCTGATGTTCAAACAACTGTTCCGCAGAACAGATTACCGCCTTAAGCGAAGGTATCCGCAGATCCTGATCAATGCAGTATTCGGCAAAATGTTCCATCGGGCTGGGATAACTGACAAACAACTTCGGGCGAAAGGCTTGCAGTCGCTTTATATAATTAGCCATCATGGCTTCGGAAAGATCATAAAACGAGAGGAAAAGCACGGGCCTCGCCCCGAGTTTAAGCCGGTCGCTAACAGTTTTTTGGGGCGGTTCATCAAACCGCGCATCCCAGAGTAACACTTGACGATCAAAAGGACTTATACCGCACCACCCAAAGTTGCGAAAAGTCGACGTTCTCCTGTATGCGCCATTTGTCTCGTCAACAAGGAAAAACAGACTTTCGCCGGTCGAACCGCTGGTTGAGCTTTCATTTGTTTGATATTGACTGATATTATCAACACACAGGTCTCGATAATTTACCCGGATGATGCTTTTATCCAGAAGCGGTAACCGTTTTAAACATCCAGGGTTTTCTAACTCAGACTCCAGAATCCACGCTTCTTGGAATATTTTTCGATAATAGGGCACATTATTGTACGCATGGCGAAGAAGTTTTGCCAATTTTTCATGCTGATATTCTTCAAGTTGATCAGCATCCCACCACTGTGATTCTTCCAAGAAGCGCCAAGCACGACCTGTGCCATCACGGCGAAAGAGATCATGATATGTAGAAAATGCACATTTTCTTAATATTTTCATCTCATATCACCGCCACATAACACCATACAGTACCTGTCTTCTGGAGAAATATATCTACAACCTATTGGTGTCATATACTAACGGAAGCCTAAAGCATGTTTGAACAAATAATATAACTTTTTCAACCGCATTAAAAACAATGAGCCACCTTTGCCCTGAAAATATCCAATAGAATTCAAAAAGAATTTTGCATCCGTATCGCTAATAACCTTTCCTTTCCATTTAAACAGGTTCGCGCAACCCATTCTTTCAATCCAGAACAGCTTATCAGATTTCCGTACATTTTGAATTTTCGATGGAACTGTCGCCCCCAGATATCCTGTTTCACTTGCATTTTCCACTGCACATTCAGTCAATGCGCCACCCGGCCAGCATAAATAATCAATCTTTTTATTCAGCTTGCTTTCCAAAATTACCTTGCTTTGCTTCAGCTCAAAGATAGTTCTCTGTTCAAATTCCTCATTCGTTTCATATCTGTCATGTAATGTATGATTATTTTTATATTCATTGCATTTTTGGAAAAGAACATCTCGCCAGTTCTCACTGCGAAAAAAATCTTCACGTCCATTCCTTTTAACAACGTTAGCAACACTATCTGACAGCCCGTGATCCGGAAAATATCTTTTTACACCAAGTGCTCTCCCGTTTTCATATATGGGAGTACCATAGGGAACATACGTTTCCTGATTTTCTGTAAGATAGGCATACTTCTTATCCGGTCTGGCATTCCAGAAAAGCCACGGGTATTTATTCTGCGAACCGGGGTGGTGAAAATCAACAATCCGATCACCGCAAAAATACCATGTATGCGTCATTGTATGAGATTGGATGTCTATTATTCCGCTGTCATTCATCTTTTTCAGCTCCGGCCAGGACAGAAATCCAGGTACCGTCAGATCAGAAAAAGCACATCTTCCTTCCCATACGTCTTTTAGATTCGGCCGGACTCCATCAGCCGGATCGATAAATTCAGGATTCACAAAAATGGTGGCCTTAAACCCATATTTTTCAAGCAAAGGGTAAACATATATCCAATTATCCAGATACCCGTCATCAAAGGTAAGAACAATAAGATTGTCATCTTTGTATTCACCCTGTTTTTTAAACGTGACATAGTCGGAGAGATGAATCGATCGAAATTTTCTTTTTTTCAATACCTTCAGGTGAGATTCGAAAAGTTCGACGGATATGCTGATATGCGACCACAGCCAGTCTGAATCATTCATGCCAACACTGTGATACATGATTACGGGAATTCTCATTTGTTTTTGTCCGTGAGATTTTCAGGAAGTAAACTGTTTGTAGATTTTTTCTATTCGCTGTGTTGTTTTTTCTATGGTGTAGTTTTCTTTAATAGTCATGTAGGCATTCTTTGAGATATACCGTCTATCTTCTTCATTTCTGAGCAATTCCATTATCTTATCTGCCAATCTATCCGCGCTTCCGGGAGGAACCAGATACCCGTTCCATCCATCATTAATCACCTCTGGTATGCCGCCAACAGCCGTAGCTATCACAGGCACCCCCGCCGCCATGGCTTCGAGAAGGGCAACAGGAAGACCTTCACGATCCGAAGACAGGACAAATGTATCAAAGACACTCAACAGCTCCGGGATATCCGATCTGGCGCCAAGGAAACGTACATGATTTTCCATATCTTTTTTCACCGCATATCGCTCAAGATCGGCTTTCAGTTCACCATCACCGACAAACAATAAAATACTGTTTTGAATTTCTTTATGGACTATTTCAAACGCGTCAATGAGCACATTATAGGCTTTGGCTGGTGTCAAACGTCCAACAGTACCGATGATAAAGTCTTTAGGATTTACTCTTAATTCATTCCTGATATGTTCCCCGGAAAACGACCCGTTAAATTTTCCCACATCCACGCCATTGGGAATCGTTACTATTTTTTGCGGTGGTGTGTGCTCATTTTCGATTCTCAAACGTCGGATATCCTCAGAAACGGCAATCCGAATGTCGGTAAACCTGTTGACAAATCTTTCAAACCAAATCTGGTATTTTCTCTTCCAGAGGGTTTTCCCGTGTTCATGGGTTATAATGACCGGCACTCTCGCTATTAGCGCTGCAATACGTCCCCAAAATCCGGAATCGTATCCATGGGTATGAAGAATGTCTATCTGTTCTCTTTTAAGGATGCAAATAAGTTTCGCAAGACTCCACGGCCAATGGCGCAGTCTGAATCCGAGAAAAGCAAATTTTGTCTTATCGGCATCAACGAAAGCCAGCAGTGGCCCAACATGACGACTCATGCAGCATAGTGTCACACTGAATTTGCTTCGGTCGATCGTATTGGCCAGATCAACAACCTGCTTTTCCATCCCCCCAAGCTGGAGAGAGCCGACGAGGTAGAGTATGCTTTTTTGTGATTTGTGTTTCTTCTTCATTTGATATTCCGGAAAAGGCCAGCGTGATAATCAAAATATAATAAAATTCCACTGGATTGTTGTTGCCTGCGAAAGGCACCAAAAAACCAATCATAGGATATATAATATTAAACTGTGCCACCTTTCGGTAGCGGTAAGTTTTATAGATAAGATAGCAAAACACCGCGAAAAACGGAATCCCGCCATTATAAATTATTTCCAAGTACGTATTATGCGTATTAACAGGCAGTGGCGCCGTGGTGCCATAAAACAAATATTCTGGATGAGATATCAATTCAGCTATATACAGCTTTAAAAGCATTATTCGTGATTCCTGCAACTGTCCAACAACACTATCAGGATTCATCCTGTAAAGAAAAACCTCGCCATACATATGCACGAATATAGCAAAAATCATAATCATGCCAACTAACAGAACAATATACCTGTTTTTCTCAAAAAACATGAAGGCGACAAAGATACAAACAACCCCGGCCATACCGTTTCTGCTTGGATTAAGGATAAAAGTGCCAAGGATTAATGCACATAATATAAAATAAACCAATTTGTTCTTCGCGTTGTCGGTTTCATGAAACATACTGATAAAATACCCGAACATTGTAGCCATTAACGCGGAAAATATCGTAGTATGACCATTGTACATTCCAGCATATCTGATTACGCGAACAGGACTCACACTAGAATGCGAAATTTCTACATGTGGGATCAACCCCAAACTTGCAAAATATTCACTAAAATATACCGAAATTACGAGGAGAAGCGTGCCCATTACCAGGCCATACTTAATAGCATTTCTTACGCGCGGCACATCCGATTTTGAGATAACAAGAAAAACTGCGATACAGCTAACAACCCATACAATAAGCTGAACGAAATACTGCCCATCTAAAACTTCATAACCAAAATTAATTCCCTTTAGATGTCGATATTGTTGGTAAATAAGATACCAGAATATAAACAAAAACAGAGCAATCCGCTTTTCTTTGCTTATTCTTTCAAATGTAAAACCGTAATTTACGAAATAAGAAGCTATCAACCCAACGGTCAGGAATTTATTTAAATCCATGAAACCGATTTCAAAAGGAACGATTTTCTGAAATGTAGGGAAAATAACAATAAATAATATTACAGTGACTTCCCAATTTAAAAGAGCACACCACGAATAAACTAAAACACCGGCCAGCAGGAATATTCTTATCGTATTGTCTGCTGCAATGGCATCACCGGCCTTGTAGCCTATAAAAACTATGGCAAATATAGTTGCGAGTTGCCCCAGACCTGGCATGCTGAAACGTTTTAAGTTGTCAGTTAACATCTGTTTTCCTCAAGCATGTTCTGCATAGAGTTCTTTATATTGATCAGCAGCAATATTACTGTTGCAATATGACATCGTCCTCACCAAGGATATTATCCTTGACTACATTAGACCTGCAAAAAAGTCCGGTCTTAAACCTGCAAACTTGAATTGCTGAACAGTTTCAATCTGAATATTCTTAATATTACTTTACTTATAATATAGAAAATAGAATTATAGCACCCAAAGAACTGGATCCATTCTTTAAAAGTTAATTTGCCAGATGTTTTTTTAATTTCAGTTATTGCTTTACGTCCCAAAGTAATATTTTTATTATTTAATGAAAATATTAAAAGATTTCTATAGTAAGTTAATTTAATTTGCTTTTTTAACGCATTAGAACACTCGTATTTATTGTAAAAGTATTTTTGAATACCATAAATTTTTTTCATCCATTTTATTTGTCCAGTTTGGGAATTAGGTCGACTCATAGTATTGTTACTAATACGATAAACAGCGGTAACATCATCTAAATATTTAATTTTCGTTTTCGTAGAAACCTCAAGCCAAAAAAAATAATCAATTACTAACTTTTTATATATGTAATCAGGAATATGTTGAATAATTTCATTTAGTAGTGGAGTACGAATAACAACAGTTAGCGTTGAAATAAAATTTTTTTTCACTAAGTCATTAAAAACCCAACCTGAAGGAGGATTTGGATAATATTCTTCTTTGTGGGAATACTTAAGTTGTTTTGTGTGTTGATAATAATTTGAGTTATCACTATGCACCATCCCATAATCAGGATTCGCTTCCAAGAAATCCACCTGCTTTTGCAGTTTGTAAGGATCTGTCCAATAATCATCGCCTTCGCAAATTGCCATATACTTGCCGCGGGATGCTCTTCTACACCTTGTGCCGTTTGCTTTTGCGCCCACATTATAATCAGCCGTGAATACCCGAATCTTATCCGGATATTTTTTTGCATATTCAAAAACAATCTCTCGGGTCCCGTCTGTGCTGAAATCTTCTCCAATAATATATTCAACCGGAAAAGTTGTTTTCTGCATCAGCACAGCTTCAATACAGTCCCTGATATATGGTGCATGCTGGCATGTTGAAGTCCGAACAGTCACCAGTGGTTCCGGCATCACACCCAGTACCCGGTTGGGCAATTCATAGGAGTCACTTACCCGCTTTTCTATCTCTTCAGTGCTTAAGATCATTTGATTGTTATTCTCATTTTGAAAACTTGATATGCAAAATATCTTTCATAAACAGGTATGCTTCCAGTCTCGTAATTTCTGCAATTGCAAAAACCAGAGCTGCACCTGAAACCACCTGGATCATCAACGTAGCAGGATATCCAAATGGAAGAAAGTAACCAATGACAGCCACAATAGATGCCATGCTGATCGCCAAAATAAATGAAGGCATAATATCCCGGATCTGCTCCAGCATAGGGTAGTCTATGAAACGGCCAGACCAGTAACTGTTTAAAAAATAGGCAATCTGGGTATTGACTATCATCCCCATTATCATTGCTTTTATGCCGAACAGCACCCCGATGATAATCACAGGGACGGCCAGAATCTTTTTTATGATCTCCAGTTTAAGAAAAAGATCGGATCTGCCCTGTACATTAAGCATATTCAAATTCAGGGCATGCAGCGGGTACATCATTCCCACAAAGCACAACAATTGCAGATAGACGATGGATGGGCGCCATGGCTCGCCAATAAGGGTAATGATCATGGGTTCGGCCACAGCAGCCATGCCCATCATTAATACAAAGGTGATCAGCATGGTACCTTTAATAATTTTTTTATAATTTCTTTTTAACGCAACTTTGTCTTCCTGCATTTGCGCCAGAACAGGGTAACTTACCCTGCCGACAATCTGCATTATATTTTCTGCCGGCAGTTTTTTAAATTGATCAGCGCGGGTATAAAAACCCAAAGCCTGGGCAGAGAAGTATTTACCGATAATTAAAAGATAGATATTGCGATACAGCGTATCAATCAGCCCGCTGATTAATAATTTATACCCAAATGAAAATAATTCTGTAAAAGACGTTTTGCTGAAAACCAGCAAAGGACGCCAGCGATTCCATAGCCACAAAAAAAATGAGTTGATGGCTCTTTGGCTGATCTGCCTGAACACCAGGCTCCACACGCCAAAACCTCTAAACGCCAGTAAAATACCCACCGCACCCGAAACAATGGATGCGATTACTGATATTTTGGTTTGCAGTTTGAAATCAATTCTCTTTGTTAGAATCGTGCTTTGGATAATTGTGAATGAATCAATGATCAGAACAACCCCCATGACCTGCACAAGACCTATGAGTTGTGGTTCATTAAAAAACCGGCTTATGGCTGGTGCAGAAAAAAACATCACCCAATAAAAGAGAATCCCCACTGCTAAATTGTAATAAAAAACAGTGGAATAGTCTTTGTCCGTACACTCTTTTTTTCTGATTAATGCAGCGCCAAAACCACTATTGATAAAAGATGCTGAAATCGCGATAAAAATACTGATCATGCCGATCAAACCAAATTCGCTGGGCAAAAGCAGGCGCGCCAGAATAATCCCAATAATGAAAGTGATTCCTTTTTGTGTAAAGCTGTCAATAAAGCTCCACATAAGGCCGGAAATTGTTTTTTGTTTAAGTGTAGTCATTCAATACATCTATGCAGTCAGGTTTTCTGCGGTTCCGAAATAAGGGATATACTGGCAACTCTCGGTTCAACACAACAGCAGAGGCGCAGGCATATAATTCTGACGCCGCTGGCCCTTTGCGGGCCTATACACAAAAAGGTAGCTAAGGCGGTTGTATTTCCCCTTAATCCCAGTGGTCCAACATTGCTCCGGTTGATCCGATCCGTTATCTCTTGCTCTATGGTATTTTGAATGTCAAATTTGCCATATACCATCGCCTCAAGCATCAGGGATGCCGCCTCAAAATGAGATCTGCCGATACCGATTGCCGGAACGCAAGGTGTGCAGCCCAACTGTGCCGCGCCCTCAACAGCCCATTTTATGATTTCGTCCATAATCACCGACAACTTATGCTGGTGAAAAACACTGTATGTTTTGCCACGGATTTCCGGGCCCCCGCCCTGCATAAGTATATGAAGCCTGACAACCTCCTCCTCGACTACCCGGATGTTTATGGGAGCGATAGCAATCGCGCCGGGATCCTCATCCAGGCCGACGGATTGTTCCAATCGTTGAACATCGTCACCTTTGACCGCCATAGGTCTGCCGGGCAAGGTCCGCAACCCTTCGACAACGCCCTGCTGTATAGCGTGGATAAGTCTGCCACTCAGCGATTGCCCTTGTCCCACCTCAAGAAACAGATGCGGAATACCTGTGTCATCACACAAAGGAAATTTGTTTTGCTCAGCCACCTTTGCATTCTCAAGGAGATTTTCCAATACCCACCTGGCTTGGGGATTTTTTTCGTTGTTCAATGCTCTTTTATAAGCGTCCTTCTGATCTTCACGGAACGTAGTCGCTGCCCTTATGAGGGTATTCTTAACCTTCGATTGAATATCGTCATGAATCATTTTATATTCTCTATTCCTTATCGAATGCGCCTATTGACCGTCCATGGGTAGCCGCAATAATACAGGGGAATCCGTCGACGCGTAGCAGATGAAGCGCTTCCATCCCCTCTTCGGGAAAAGCCGCGACCCGTTTCTCAATAATCCTGCTTTCGAGTAGGGCGGTCACGGGTGGGATCACGGCATAGACCGAATTGTACTCATACAATGCTTCGATCGTTTTTTGGCTCAGCATCCCTTTGCCCAGATGGATTTTTACTCCGGCCTTCGAAAGGGCGGGAATGGTGCTTTCTATGTCAAATTTGTTGCTGGAAGTCGGGCCCACACCTGCCGGGCTAACCGCCGTATGAAAAATCACCGCGCCTTGCAAATTGATGCCTGCTTCGGACAGTTTTCCGGCATTGATCAAAGACACGATCTTAGGCAATACGGCGTCTCTACCGGTGAAGATATAGCCGAAGAGAGCAATCATATCCCCAACCGAGAGCCTGGAAATGACATCATATTTTATAGGTGTAGAAATGATTTCCATTAGCCGAAATCACCTACCACGCCCATAGGACGTGGTTTGATGAAGACCCCTCGAAGGGGTCTAAAAGCATCGCAATCGCTGCAGATTACAATCCAATATTCAGGACGTAGCCTATCAAGCTAAAAAACTATGAACATCCAACATCGAACGTCCAACGTCGAATTTTGAATAAGGTATTCTGCCAATTTATAAACTGGCGGAGCGAAGCGATTTCATCATTCGATGTTCAACGTTCGATGTTCAAAAAAACGCTTTATTCTGCCGTTCAAGATTCTCGCCGGAACGGTCAAACCTTTTAGGGTCGCTCGGGCGGAGCCCCAGGTTTAATTAAAAAAAATTTACACAAATTTTTAGCAAAAAAAAATATTTCCCTGTTAATGCTACCAACATAA
>JAUVVS010000209.1 GCA_030604545.1 Deltaproteobacteria bacterium
CACATTTGTATAATACAGATTAGCTTAAAAATGTCAAGCATGAATTAGGGTAAATTTTTGGTAACCTGCCCGCAATGCCTCTCTGTTAACTCAACCAAGCGCTGTAAGATTGGTTTCTTCAACAGTTATCGTCCAAACGATAGGTACAATGCATGGCCCCGATAGCGGGATCTACGCTTCGCTCCGACAGGCGGGTCTACGGGTAGGCTAAGGGAAATGTGGAATTGGTAATGGGGGACGTTGGTTACTTTTTAACTTCTGAGGAGATTTAATAAGTCGTAAAAAGGAGGCCGGTAAAAAATGCCGGAGACTATAATTAATGAAAAGAGCCTAGTACCCCGTCCCATAAATTCTGCTAAACTATATGGCAATGTGAAATATCTATACAAACTCATACGTTTTTACATATGTTTATTGACGGGGAAATTCGAAATTCTAATATCGAAACTCGAAACAAATTTTAATGACCAAAATCCATAATTTGCAAAACTACACTAATAGAAATAGCATGTTAAATTATAGATCGGAGATTCATCTTCCAAAGCACTTAGTTTATTGTTTTGAACATTTGGACATTTTTATTTCGGATTTATTTCGGATTTCGGATTTCGTGCTTCGAATTTTTTAGTGTTTTTGCCACATTTAAATTGCCAATATCGTTGATAAAACTTTTAAGACACTGAACTTGTGATCTGTTTCAGAAATTTTTTCCTTTCAACTGTTTTATCATCTCCGGCACCACTTCATGCAGGTCACCCACGATCCCCCAGTCAGCCACCTGAAAAATGGCCGCTCTTGGGTCAGTGTTAATCGCAATAATATACCTTGAATTCATCATTCCGGCACGATGCTGAATCGCTCCGGAAACACCACAAGCGATATATATCTCAGGACGAACAGATTTCCCTGTCTGTCCGACCTGGTTTTCCGAGGGTATCCAGCCTTTCTCGACAACTATTCGGGTTCCTGCAACTTCTCCGCCTAAAATTGCCGCCAGTTTCTGAAGCTTCTTGAATCCCTTGTCGTCTCCTACGCCCCTTCCACCCGCAACAATGACCTTGGCCTTGGTGATATCAACGCCTTTTTTCTTTTCTTTTACTACTTCGAGAATTTTTGTTCCGATCTCTTTTTCTAATAGAGATACTTTATGTTTGATCATATTCCCTTTTTTATCGGGCTTTGGCAAAGCTTCCATCACACCCGGCCGCACCGTAGCCATTTGAGGGCGTGAATAACGATTTGCTATGGTAGCCATGACGTTTCCGCCAAAAGCCGGCCTTGTCTGCAAAAGGATTCCTTCATCCGGATCAATCGTGAGTTCCGTGCAGTCCGCAGTTAAACCGACTCCAACACGACGCGACACACGAGGTGCCAGATCACGGCCGATATGTGAGGCGCCTATTAAGAAAATATTAGGCTTGTATTTCCTGACCAATTCTTCGACGGCCTTTGTATACGCCAGCGTTCTGTAGTCTGCCAGGGCTTTATGTTCTACAAGATAAACATTGTCCGCACCATATTTGATAAGCGTCTTGGACAAATCTGAAACCCGATAACCCAATAACAGTGCAGAAATCTCCTGATTGAGTGTTTCAGCCAATACCTGAGCTTTACCGAGAAGTTCCAAGGAAACCGGATTCAATTCACCATCACGTTGTTCAGCAAAAACCCACACGCCCTTTCGGTCGCTAAAATCAGGAATAGTCCTTGGTTCGGCATCTGTCAAAATAGCCCCTTTTTTGCAGACATTCAGACAGGCACCGCAGAATGTGCATTGTTCTAGTATATAAGCCCTCCCGTCCCTTAGTTCCAATGCACCATAAGGACATATTTTTAAGCAGCGCCTGCATCCATCACACAACTCCGCTTCAATCCAGACAGTCATATTTTCCTCTAAATATGATAGTTTCGTAAAAAATCAAAAAAATGACTTTTTTACAAGAGTGTTTTTATTATTCACTTCTCATTCCCACTTCCGCCAGCTTTCCGATCAAGTTCCTCACGGCATCTTTGGTATCACCTTCTAAAATTTCTCCTTCACGTTTGAACTTAGGTGCAAACGTCTTGATGACATGAGTTAAAGAACCTTCCGCTCCAATCTGCCTTGTCTTGACGCCGATATCGGCAGCATTCCAGAATTTAATAGGCGCTTTTTCTTGGCATGCGCTAATCAATCTTCCGACATCGGGGTATCTTGGCATATTTAATTCACCGATTACCGTCAACAACGCTGGAAGGACACATTGAATCCGTTCATATCCGTTTTCGAGTTGCCTTTTAACAAATATTGATTTTTTATTAACCTTCTCGATCTCACAAACATAAGTCGTCTGGGGTATTTGAAGATAATCCGCCACCTGCGGCCCTATCTGTGCGGTATCTCCATCAATCGCTTGCCGTCCACAAAGGATGAGATCATATTTTCCTAACTTTTTTATGGCCTTTCCAAGGGTGAATGATGTAGCCCATGTGTCTGCACCGGCAAATGCTTTATCGGACAGAAGAATACCTTTATCAGCCCCCATGCCGATTGCTTCAGACAAGGCGTCAATGGCCTGAAGGGGCCCCATGGAGATAACCGTAACTTTTCCGCCCCAAGTCTCTTTTAAGCTTATTGCGGCTTCAAGTGCATGCAGATCATCCGGATTTATGATACTGTCTAAACCTTCTCTTATAATATTTCCCGTCTTTGGATCCAATTTGACGTCTGTGGTGTCGGGAACCTGTTTGACCAATACTATAATATCCATCCTCTCAACTCCGTATGTAAATTATATAATTCCTTTCTCATTAAGAGCATAAAGCTCTTCATCGGAATAGCCTAACCGTTGACCATATATTTCGTTATTATGCTCTCCAAGTCGCGGAGGAAATGATAGCCGGCGATCCTTTTCTCCAAGAAAGGGGGTCATGTTTGGCGGTGGGGCCAGGGTGATTCCGGTTTTAGTAACCGGATCTTGTGAAAATAGAAGTCTTTTTTCAACAAGGGGATCTGCCACTACTTCGGAGATAGTCTTTATTTTACTTATAGGAACAGTGATCGATGTAAATAATTCAATCATTTCTTCAGAAGTGTAATTCCTTGTAATTTCATTAATAGACCGGTTCAGGTCGTCTACATCCCGGATACGACCCTCATTTTTCTCGTATTCAGGTTTATTGAGCGTTTTAAACGGTTCCTGAGAAACCATGGATTTCCATTGTCGATCATTACCCACGGCTAAATACACAAAGCCACTGCTTGTTTTGAATACAGAAACCGGACTAAAATACTCATGCGTATTACCTCGGCGTGTGCTCTGTTTCCCAAAACTTGCTTGAAATGCGATTTGGGTCGTGAGCCATGATACAGAGGATTCGAACATGGACATGTGAATACAGCTCCCATCTCCGGTGAGCTGGCGCTTAAAAAGAGCCTTCATCAAGAGTCCATATGCATGTTCGCTGGTACCCATGTCTGGAAGCGGAATCCCCAAAACCTGTGGGTCTCCATCTGCCTCACCGGTTAACTCCATTAATCCTGATCTTGCTTGCAATATTGGATCATAGGCGGCCTCATTGCTGTCAGGGCCAAATCCTGTTACGCCAAGCCAGATAATATCCGATTTCAAGGATTTCAAGGCTTCGTAATCGATACCCAGTTTCTTGTAATTCCTTGGAAGCTGATTGGTTGCAAAAATATCGATTTTCAATTCTTTAATAAGGTTTTGAAAAATTTTTTTACCTTCTAGATCAGCAAGATTCAATGTCAGCGCCTTTTTCCCAGCATTAATACATAGATAATAGGTGTTCATCCGTTCTTCACCAAGTACATTATCACCGATAAAACGGTTTGGGTCCCCATAAACAGGATGCTCCAACCGGATCACATTCATCCCATCATGCGCCAACCGATATGTCAGATATGGAAGAACCGTTGCCTGTTCTAAGGATAATACAGTGAGGTCTTTGAATAGATTCATAGCTATTCTCTCCGTTCAATCTATAGAGGGGGCGGGATAAAGGAAACTTATGTGAAAACGTCTCAGAGCACCGGAATACATTTTGTATACTGTATACAAGTAGTATTTGTCAAGAAGTGTTTTCTGACATCAATAATCAATATTCATCTTCAACCTAACCGCATGCTATTAATTTTCCCTTGACATAAATCAGGGAAATTAAGTATACAGTATACAAAATCTGTCCTAAAATGTTTTTACGATACCAGTGAATTAAGGTGTGCCATCAATGAACCCGACAAAAAAAATATATCCTTCTTCATTTAATCCCTTACTTATCAAACCATCCCGCACCCTTCCAAATGAAATCGCCATCATCGGAGCCGGAACAATCGGACCGGATATCGGATATTATCTAAAAAGTGCACTGCCGTCTGTTAAACTTTACTTGGTCGATATTTTGGAAGAACCGTTGAATAATGCTGAAAAACGGATCTCAGCTTATGCAAAAAAGGCGATAGATAAAAAGAAAATGTCAGCGGAGAAATCTAAAGCCGTTGTACACAACATTGCTTATACAACAGACTACAGTCTGATAAAGGATTGTGATTTGATTATCGAGGCCGCGACTGAAAGCATTCCTTTAAAACAGAAAATATTCGATACAATAGAAAAGATCGTA
>JAUVVS010000240.1 GCA_030604545.1 Deltaproteobacteria bacterium
AGATAAACATCAAAGCGCGTTTTCAGCGATATATCGAAATATTCAGTCGTGTGCTCTTTCAAACAAAACAAAAATAATTAAATGGGATATAATAAAAAACTTAAACTGTATAAAAGCAATTAAACCGGCTTTTAATCTTGTCTTGATGGATCCGCCATACAACAGGAATATTATAAACCCGGCACTTTTTAATCTCCACCGCAGCTGTTCATTGAAAAAAGGGGCTTGCATTGTTGTTGAGCATACTGTTTTAGAACCGATTCCGAAAGATAGATTGGAATTTACGATTGCAGATCAAAGGAGATACGGAAAAACACTTGTTACCTTTTTAGATTATATGGTATAAATCGGAACCACGGAACCAGAAAAAAGGACTGAAAAATAAATGGAAAAAGTTGCTATATATCCTGGATCATTTGATCCTATTACAAACGGCCATATTGATATGGTTGAAAGAGGTCTTAGACTTTTTGATAAAATAATAGTTTGTATATTGTGTAATCCCGGCAAAGAAACATTATTTACCATTGAAGAGCGATTGGAGATGATAAGGGAAAGCCTGAAAAAATTTACAAACATTGAAATAGACAGGTTTGATGGGCTTCTTGTAGACTATGGAGCCAAGCGCAATGCTAATGCAATACTGCGTGGAATGCGTGCTGTGTCTGATTTTGAATATGAGTTTCAGCTGGCGCTAATGAACCGTAAGCTAAACCGGAAAATTCAGACGGTTTTTCTTATGACAGGCTTTCGATGGATCTTTACCAGTTCATCTATAATAAAGGAAGCAGCAAGTTTTGGCGGTGATGTAACTGGAATGGTGCCACCGATAGTCAATCAAAAACTGAAGGAAAAGTTTAATTTTATATCAAAATCCTCCTAAAAATGGACCTATGGCAGCTTAATATTTTTTATAAGGTAATTGAACTTAAAAGTTTTTCCAAGGCAGGAAAAAGAATCCATCTGTCACAACCTACCATCAGCAGTCATATCAAGAGCTTGGAGGACCATTTTGGATGTCGCCTTATAGATCGTCTCTCTAAGGAAGCTGTTCCGACAAAAGCAGGCAAACTCCTTTATAACTATGCTCGCAGGCTTCTATCTTTATTTGAAGAGACGGAAACTGCGTTGGCTGAATTCCAGGGAAAAATTAAAGGTAGTCTCATTATTGGAGGAAGTACTATTCCCGGCGGATACATACTTCCGAGGATTGTTGGCGCTTTTTCAGGGCATTACCCGGATGTTTTTATTTCTCTATCTATCAGTGACACTGAGAAAATCATAAATGACACACTTTCTTATGAATTAGAACTTGGTATTGTGGGAGCCAAAATAAAGAATAAAAATATTCTCCAGGAAAAAATACTAGAGGATGAGATGCGCCTTATAATCCCTGCGGATCATAAATGGTCTAAGAAAAAACGTATAAATTTGAAAATGTTGTTAGAAGAACCATTTATCATCCGAGAACGCGGCTCCGGAACTTTAAAATCGATCCAGAATAGTCTTGCCGATAAAGGTAGCAGCATCGAGGATCTTAAAATAATAGCAGAAATGGGGAGCACAGAAGCAATCACCCAGGGAATAAAAAGTAAAGTAGGTGTTTCCATTCTCTCTGCCATAGCGGTTGAAGAGGAATTAAAACTAGGCACTTTAAAAGCTCTGGATATTGAAGGCATAAACTTAAAACGCAGTTTTTATCTAACAAGGCATAAATATCGAAGCGTTTCTCCATTATGCTCAGAATTTATCAATTTTTTAAAAAAAGAGATGCAAACTTAATGGCTCTATCACTTTCAAAAAATTCAAGGGTTATTCTGGAAAAACGGTACCTTAAAAAAGACAGTAAAGGCAATATAATTGAGACTCCGGAGGAGCTGTTTGCTCGCGTAGCTAAAAGTATTGCTGCGGCAGACGCAATTTTTGAGTCTGAAGCCAGTGCCGCCAAATCAGAAAAAAAGTTTCTGAAGCTATTGATCAATATGTGGTTTTTGCCCAATTCCCCAACACTTATGAATGCCGGTCGCCGCTTGGGACAGCTTGCTGCCTGCTTTGTTTTACCAATCGATGATTCCATGGAAAGTATCTTTGAAACCATAAAACATACAGCAATGATTCACAAAAGCGGAGGAGGCACAGGTTTTTCTTTCTCGCGGATTCGTCCGGCAAAGGATGTAGTTTTATCTACGGCGGGCGTTTCAAGCGGGCCCATTTCTTTTATGAAAGTCTTTGACGTTGCCACTGAGACTGTCAAGCAGGGAGGAACCAGGAGAGGTGCGAATATGGGAGTTCTTCGGGTGGATCACCCTGACATTGAAGCTTTTATCGGGTCAAAAAATGATCTTGGCAGGTTAAATAATTTTAACATATCGGTTGCATTAACCAACAAATTTATGAATGCTCTTAAGAAAGATTCTGACTATGATCTTATCAACCCCCGGACAGGGAAAACTGTAAGATGCATTTCCGCCGGAAAAATGTTTGACATGATCGTTTACTCTGCCTGGCTTACAGGTGAACCAGGCATCATTTTTATCGATAACATAAATAAAAACAACACAATAACTCACATTGGCTATATAGAAGCAACAAACCCCTGCGGAGAACAACCTCTTTTACCATATGAATCATGCACATTGGGATCTATAAATCTTTCTAAAATGGTCACCAAAAATAAACTTAACTTAAACCGGATAAAAAGAACAGTTCATGATGCGGTTCACTTTCTTGATAACGTAATCGAGGTTAATAAATATCCTCTTTCTCGCATTGAAAAAATGACTAAAGGGAGCCGCAAAATAGGTATCGGTGTAATGGGTTTCGCCGATATGTTAATAAAAATGGGAGTTCCTTACGATTCTGATGAAGCTGTCTCCAAGGCAGAAATGGTTATGTCATTTATTTCACGGGAATCCAGGAAGGCATCTGCAGCCCTTGGTAAAAAGCGTGGAAATTTCCTCTATTACGAGGGTAGCGTATTTGATGACCCTTCAACTCCATATATGAGAAATGCGACTACAACAACAATTGCTCCAACAGGCACCATAAGTATAATTTCAGGAACTTCAAGCGGAATAGAACCGATTTTTGCCGTAGCACATGTAAGGCAAGTCCTTGATGGAGAATCTCTTACTGAAATGCATCCTTTGTTTATCAAAACAGCCCGAGAAGAAAAAGTTTACAGCAAGGAACTTGCAAACGAAATTGTTAAAACCGGTTCCGTACAACTTGTTGATTCTGTTTCTGATCATATAAAAAGGCTTTTTAGAACGTCCCATGATATTTCAACTGAATGGCATGTTAAGATTCAGTCCGCATTCCAGAAATATACGGATAATGCTGTTTCAAAGACTGTCAATTTTCCGGCAAATGCCACAAAGGAAGATGTTGAAAAGGTATATCTCCTTGCTCACAAAAGTGGATGTAAAGGTGTAACAATTTATAGATATGGAAGCCGCGATCAACAGGTTTTAAACATCGGCAGAGAAAAAATAGAGCCTGAAAAAATTGCACCCCGACCAAGACCGGAACGCACCCACGGCATAACAGAGCGTGTCAAGACAGGATGCGGCAAACTTTATGTTACAATTAATTCCGACGAAGAGGGAATGTGTGAAGTATTCGCTCAGATGGGGAAGACCGGAGGATGTGCGTCATCACAGATAGAAGCTGCCGGTCGTCTCATAAGTCTTGCTTTGCGTTCAGGAGTTAAGGTTGATGCTATTGCCAGGCAGCTCATAGGTATCAGATGCCCTTCCCCTTCATGGGAAAATGGGAAAATGGTTCTTTCCTGTCCTGATGCTATTGCTCATGTATTGAAAAATGTAACTGGTTTAGATTTTATTGAAAGGGAAGAAATGGTGGGTGTTTGCCCGGAATGCAGCGGCATAATTTCGCATGAAGAAGGATGTCTTGTTTGTCATTCGTGTGGTTTCTCAAAATGCAGTTAACCAGCATTTCTTGAACGAATCAAACTTGTGAGAAAAGCGGGTTAGTAGAGATATAATCAAAAGTTGTGTATGAAGAAAAAAAATTATGTGTCGCTATTGAGTATTGATATTTTAGGTTTTGATTGAAGATTTAGATTCTAAATCAATACCACCCATGAGCTGGTCTGTATGCTATATTCAAGGCAGGAATCAGCACATTCGGCTAATCAGGTAAGACCACAAGATGTTGATTTTTCCAGCCTCAATTCAGAACTGAAGCTGTGAGCATGCTCAGATGTGATATTCGTTCCGTATCTTGAGTAAAT
>JAUVVS010000060.1 GCA_030604545.1 Deltaproteobacteria bacterium
AAATTTCATTTTTGTTGGTTACATGCTCCAGTAAATTTGAACAAAGTACTGATTTGAATTTCATTTTAGATATTTTTTCCAAAAAGGAACATTCAGATAAATCTCCAACAATATCTACACCCGGAGTTTTTTTTATGTCGAGGCACAAAATATCTCCTTTGCCCTCTGCTGGCTTGAATATATACTCATAAATCCAAGGTTGAATTGTCTTTCTAAATGTTTCTGTAGAACTACCTATATTCAATATTGGATAAAGGGTAAGAGGATCTAATGATAAAATCTTTTTAGAAAACCACTTTGCCTCTTCGATTAGCATGTTACTTTCTCACCCATGTTTGTAATGTCGCTCGAGGTAATAGCCTGATTAATCTGAACCGCTGAGCAGGAGAGATTCTCTTGGAGGTTTAATATCCTGTCTTAGCGTAGGTGAAGGCATTATCGGGGGTTTTTGTCGTGATGTCAAGGGATTAAAGAGGGGGTATGGCACTAACCGCGAGGTGGGGTCTGAAAGATATGAGGATCTGGATAACGGAGGGATTAGATGCGCGTTTTCATCGCTGGTGTGGATGGTTACCTGGGATGGCCTCTTGCAATGTATTTGACCAAGCGGGCCCATACTATGGGGTAAGGTCAGTTGCATTCAACTATTTTGAATTTCCTGTCGGTCTCCACCTGCGGATCTGAGATTTCCATAACTATTCTATAATCGCCAGTACCACAGAGGTTACAATCAACTGTTTCCATTATTCAAAATCCTCTTCGATATTTTGTGTGCTTGTTTTGTCTGAAGCCATGGTAGCCAACTGTTGCCAACCTTTTTTCGCTGGTCACGAACAAGCTGTCTATGCTCAAGCATAGTGCCTTTGAAACGAGCAAGAAAGTCAGTTGATTACCATATGTCATAATTTCTACATCACGAATTCCTTGATAAAATTAACATGCCTTTCTGCGCTATCCATACGCCTGTTAACAATCTCTTTCATCTTCTCTTGGATTTTATTTCTTAACATGTTGTTTTCTTCCAAAATGAGGATGTTTTTTGCTAATTCCTCAGGAGACCGTATTACTGACCCTTGCCAACACTGTTTGATCTCATCAGCAATTTCCCGCTCTTTCGTTATGTATGAACCATGAAAAGTTGGAACTTGGCAAACCATTGGCTCAATAATATTGTGTCCTGATCCAATAAGGGCATAGGAAGCCACAGCGTAAAGATATGCTAACTCGCCAAACGTATCTATAATAATAACCTTTTCCCCAATCTCCATACCCTTTTTGATATCGGTTCTTTTTACAAAAGCAAAACCCCGCTTATTTAAATAGGCTTCTACCTTGTTGATAAACTTGTTGAAACGAGGCGCAATGATCAATCTGAATTGGGAATCTCGCTCCATCAAAAGGGCATAGGAATCTATAAGAAATCTTTCTTCCCCAAGGTGGATGCTACCCCCCAGCAGTACCTTGTTCTCTGTCTTTAGCCCCAGCTCTTTTAACCATTCTACCCTGGATCTGCCTAATATTTTCAGTTTAGTGACATCATATTTCAGGTCTCCCAGTACTTTGATAGAATTTTCAGGATAGCCTAATTTTTCAAACCCTTGTTTGTCTCTTTCAGCTTTTACCCCAACAAAATCAAAATATTTGTAAAATTTCAAAAGCATTGCCCTTTCGAGAAACTTGCTTTTATCTATATTATCACTCATAAAAGCGCTGCAGAGAAACGTCTTGATTCCAAGACGATGTGCTTCTCTGAACAAAATCGGCGCAGTGACAACTTCAATGGTCAAAAGGAGTTTTGGGGTTATTTTTTTCAATACTTTTTTGACTACCATGGTGATATCCCATGGTGAAAAAAAAACATAGTCCACCCCGTGGATCTTTTTGGCCAATAGATAGGCATCATATTTGTGAGTGGAAACTAACAAATTGTATGCAGGAAATTGTTCTTTGAGCATTCTACAAAGCGAAAAGATCTGTGTCAGCTCACCCCCTGCCTCTGTATTGATCCAAATTGATTTCCGGGAGTGTAGCATTTTTTTCAAGTCCTGAGGAAGCCTGCCCCAGCTCTGAAAAAAAAAGGCCTTCCAAACAGGGTCATTTCCAAGCACTACCCTCTTCAAATAGGTGTGGGGAAGGAAAAAAAAGATTCTTGTCAGATACTTACCTTGCTGATATAATATTTTTATTATATTTCCCATCAGTAATTTCCGGTTAGGTTTTTGTTATGCTCGTGCAGCATAAAACTTAAAATAATATGATATGATATGGAGTTATCGGATAATAAATTTTTTCATCGACATCTTGCCTACCTCAAAATAGCAATTCTTTCTCTTATTAAGCAAGAGATTCCATAATTGGCACATTTGTCAAAAAAGAATGCCATGGCGGCATAAATAAATATGCCTAAAAGTATCAATCCAAAAAAACTTATAACACCGATTTGCACTACCAGATATCTTTTCATGATTATTATTGTGAAAGACATTACACCTGTACTGATTAATGAAATTACTACCGGTTTAAAAAAATCTCCAAAAGTACATCTTGTTAGTTTAACAGCCTTGTACCAAATAATAGGAGAAGTAATTAGTACACCAAAAAAAAGGGATGCCATTGCTCCAGTAGCTCCCCATCTTGAAGATAATGGGTAAACAAGGATAGCTAAGATTATTACCCCTATCATCGATATTTTGGTGCCGATTGCAGGTCTCCCGGATGCTTGGAATACAATGCCGGCAGGCGTGTTTATGAAGTTAAGTATCGCCTGCAAACATAGTATTTGCATAAGAGGAACTATTGGAAGCCATTTGTCTGTTAAAAACAAATGGACAAAGTCCCTGCTCAAAACAAAGAGCCCACCTGCCATTGGTATTCCAATAAAGGTCAGAAGTTGCAATGTTTGCAGATATGCCTGTTTGAATCTGTCGGGATCAAGCTGCAATTGAGAATAAGCAGGATATCCGACCTTCCACACAATTGCCCTTACTTGTTGGAATATCATGGTTGAAAATGCCCCTGCCCTGTTGTAAAATCCGAGTATTGGTATTCCAAGAAATTTCCCCACAAACATGATCATGCCTTGTTCCCTTACCATAACAAGTATGGATGAACCGAGTATCCACTTCCCAAAATTAAACAAATCCCTGGCTTTTTTGATACTAAAATCAAGGCGAGGTCTGTATGGATGCATCACATACGAAATGAAACAAGTTGTTATGCTGGTTACCAGACTCGCCCATACCAATGCCCATACATTCCTTAAAAAAAATGCTAAAGGGATAACTACACATATATAGGCCGTCAGAGGCACTATTTCCATTACAAACTGTTTCTGAAAATCAAGCTTCTTTCTAAAATAAACCACTCCTATATTGCGAAGTCCCCAAAACACAAGCGATAGGCTGATTACCCGCAATATGGCTACTGCTCTTGGCTCTTTGAAGAAAGAGGCGAACAGAGGAGCTGCAAGAAAAATGATGAAAAATAGAACCAGATATCTGGCCAACTCAAATGTCCAGGCAGTATTAAGGAAATCCTCCGATCTGTCCTGTTTTTGTATTAATGCGGACTCAAAGCCGGTTTGTGTCGTGCCATGCGAGAATGCGATTATGGCCATGGCTATTGCCATCAAGCCAAAATCCTCAGGCGCCAAAAGCCTGGCCAGAATTATGGCGCTAATAACACTGAAGCTTCTGGCGCAAATACTGGCCGCGGTTACCCAAAGCGCCCCTTTGCTGACCTTCCTTGATAAAGAGCTGTCGCTCCCAATATCTAAACCAGTGTCAAGCTCACCTGTCATTGATTTCTCCTGAAAAAACATAGAATTTTCATTGAGCCCTGACGCTATCCGCCCGTGTAGCATACACTCGCAGCGAGCAGCAAAGCAATTTCACAGCCTCGCCCGAGGTCCTAGACGTATCATCCATTTCCTGCGCTGTACATATCAGGCGGCAGATATAAGAGCTGCCTACTTTTTGATAGTTTATCATTCCGGCCAGTGCACTGGCAGACTTATCCACAATGACACTAATGTGATGTCTGTGATCACCCAGTTTGATGATGGAGCCGGTGCAGCCGCTTACCTGTTTGGCCGATACCAGAAACGACACAGCTTCTCCATGATTGACCGGTTCAGTCATTTTAAAATATTCAAGGTCATGGCCGCCATTATGGGTTGCGTAAAACAGATTTGGTTGAGAAAAGGCTTCGGGGTTTATGGTGATATAGCCGAGGCGCAGGGAACCAGCCATTGGCTTTGACCAGTCCAGTTGATAATCGATATCAACATAAGACCCATCTCCACGGCTATTAATGTGGAATGTCTTATATAATTTCCCGCAGTCCAATAAAATTTCGGTTTGAATCCTGACTGATTCAGTGGCTTCTTCATAAGCGACTGTAACCTGATCAACAGGTTCAAGATCGGTGATCCTGCGATGCCCCGGCGATTCCAGCACGAGATGCCCGGTATAGTAATCCGCTCCCCAGTTAATATCGTCGTAATAACCGTGATGCAATGTGCCGCAGAGCCAATCTGTGAAAATATTCTTAAACCAGAGTGCGTCTATCGCAAACCCACGCCTGCTGTTTAGCCGTATCTTTATCGCATCTGTTTCAACAGTCAGATAAGATTTGCCTCGTTCAACATGCACGTTGGGCGGCATTTTGGAATCTGAAATACCCGGTGACGATGTATCCACGCTCATAGGGCGCGGTCGAAGGCGGTTCGCTCCGACCTTTTTTTCAAACTCATGTAACCTCCCGCAGTAAGCGTTCCACCGTTTCTCTGTAATATGCGTCCGGAAATCACTGCTCCACAGGTAGCACAATTCCCGCCAGTCATCATCATTTGACGCAGGGTTTGCTTTAAGAGACTCAAAAATACGCCAACAGGCTGTGTTGATACTCAAGTCATCACGGCCCGTGACCGCCCAGCGGGTAATGTTATATTTTTCCTGCTTCTTTACCGGAATTGGTTGTTCAGGTGACTCCAGATGCAGTTTGTTCCCGGCTTCCGGCAGTTCCATCAGATCAAGCGCCTGATTAGGCCGTATGAAGCAAAAACGGCTATCATTTAATAATGCTTCAAAAAACCGGCTGATGCGATTCCATTCTCCATCTTCATGCAATGATGCTTCTGTATGATAACGGCCGGGCCGAAAATCGAAAATCTCCACATCGTTGCCGTAAAGAGAAAAAGCCCGTGACTCATCAGACAGATGCGTACAAAGATATTTCTTGTATTCATCCAGCTCTGTTTCCCCATGCGCGTAACGTTGGAATTTCTGAAAAGCAATGGCATTATTCCAGATAATGGGTATCTCCTCTCCATGCTGTCCACATACAATCTGGGGAAAATAGCGCCATTCAGAATTCCACTCCGAATGGCATCGAAAGGGATTATCCCATTCCATGGCAATGGCCCGATAACCGGCATCGATATAATGCTGCACCAGTCCCGCGGAATAGGCCTGTTCATTTACAAGAGCAATATCAGGTCTAAAACCCAACAACCGCTCGTAAACCTGATTTCCCAGTCGAAGATTTGCCGCATTGACCTCAGCAGGCACAAGCGGCCCAATGACCTGGGAATAACCACTGCCAACAAACTCACAATTTCCCTCTATCGTCAACCGCCTCAATTCCTCAATCCATGCAGGATCAATATCCGCAATCGTCTCCAGCGTATGTCCCGTAGCCTCAATGCCAAACGGCAGAGCATACTTACGCGCCAGACGCAACAAAGGCCAGTAGCAACGCCGAATGACCACCAGCCGTTGCTCTTCCCCGATTGAGGAATAGGCTATGTTTAGATGAAAAACTGTATAGAGCTTTAACATTTCATCGGCACTGTTTCAATCTTGATTGATTCCACAACCTGCTCTGCCCGTTCAATCGCTTGATCTCGCGTTTCTCCACTCGTAATAACAAAACCGGCTCGCTTTGTATGATTTGTCACGGGTTCCACAATATCTCCCGGCTTTACGAAAAAGCCTAATTTATGCACCCATGACCTGTCTCTGAACTGTTCAGCATTTTCAATTCTAACAACCCTTCCAGGCTCAGGGAAAAAATACCGAATGGCAACGCCTTTTTGATATCGTGGAATCAGATCTTCTTCCAGCACCTGCTCTCCCAATGCTATTTTAATTGCAGCGCTGATAAGATCAACGCCTGTTGCAAGCGGAATCTGATCTGTAGAAAACCAGCCGCCGGACAATCGGGCAGCAATTTCTATCACTTTAGGTCCATCCTTGGTAAGAACCATATCTCCTTTGGCAATTCCTGTTGTAATCCCCATGGCCAAAGCCGCCTGCTCCGCCAACCCTGAAACAGAATTTTGCTGTTCAGCAGTTAACACCGATGGCTGATGGCCGCCATTTTCAATGATATACGGCGCAAACCGATCAAGAAATTCATAGTTGCGGTCTGAAAAACCTGGTGTAAAAGCCCTGCCATTAATTATAGCTGATTCTGTGCTGATCTGTGGGCCTTCCAGATATTCCTCCACCATAACGCGTCCCGATGGTGAGAAAGAAACAGAATGCTCATAGGCCCAATCAAGATCAACGGACTCTGTCAATCTCAATACACCTCGTGCGCCCCGGCTATCGACCGGCTTAAGCACAACAGGAAAACCGCGTTCTGATAATATGCGGCGTAAATCAGCTACAGAATCAACCCTGCAAAACCACGGAATCGAAATTCCCTTTTCAACGAATAGCTCTTTCATTGCCAGTTTGTCGCCGGCAAGCCGCGCCGCTTCAATGGTGATTCCGGGCAGGCCTAATGCATGTGCAACACTTGCGACGGTCAAAGGGACATCAGAGGCAATACACATCACACCGTCAATGGGCCGAACTGTTTTATGATAATGCAATGCTGCCGCAACTGTATCTTCAACATCATAAGTGCTGGCAATAATATGATCATCAGCCAAAGCAAAAGCTGGCGCTTTTGGATTTATATCACTAACAACGACATACAATCCCATTCCCCTGGCTCGTTCAATGCCGGGAACGGCTTCAGCACCTCCGCTGATAATAAGTAATGTTTTTTGCAAGGAGTTTTCTCCCATAAAATGAAAATTATTGAAGCGAATTTATTTTTTCACAGCCAGCTTAGATATAAGCTTATCTTTGGCAATATCTTCTTGAGTACGCATTCCTATAACTTGTGAACATTCAAAGCCTGTAAAAAACAACTCTGGATCTTTCAGTGGTTGTTTACAACAAATATCATCTTCTTGAATGATTTTCCCAGCAGGGATATCCTGAGTTGCATATACCCCTACATGGTAATCATACTTAGCTTTCTTTTCTTCATCCATTAGACCTTTTTTTACGCCTCTACAGTTCGAAATTCTTCTTATTTTCAAAGCCATTTCCGAAAATTCCTCTGGCGTCAAACTGATTCCCTGATCTAATCCGATCATCGCCCGATTCAAAGTGAAATGTCTTTCAACCATACAGGCTCCTAAGACCGATGCAGCAACAGAAATATCAATTCCATTTTCATGACTGCTAAATCCCACAGGCGTCTGATATTTTTCTTTCAAATATGCGATGGTATCTATTTTTACTAAAGAATCCGGCGTTGGGTAAGAGCTGACACAATGAAGAATTACCAATGGATTGCTTTGCAAAATATCAAAAGCTTGATCCTTTTCTTTTTCAGTAGTTCCTCCAAAGCTACATATCGTGGGAATTTTGTATCCAGCAATCTTCTTCAATAACGGAGCATCCGTAATGCTGTGACTTGCAACTTTGATGACCGGTACACCCAGTTCCATTAGAAAGTCCAAACTGGGCAAGTCGAAAGCTGATGCAAAAAATATTAATCCCAGTTGTTCCGCATATTTTTTTAATTCTTTATATGCTTCGAAATTAAGCTCAAGCCTTTCTCGTATTTCACGCTGAGTTGAACCTAACGACGGACATTTTGAAAAAGAAGCATCCAAGAACTCAGATGATGCCAGGATTTCTGGTGTCCTTTTCTGAAATTTTACAAAAGTGGCACCTGATAACGCTGCCTGTAATACCATTTGCTTAGCCAAATCCAGACTGCCATTATGATTCAAACCTATCTCCGCAATTAAATGCGTCGGCAGGGCGTCACCTATTTGAACATTGCATAATGGTGTTTTAAAAGTTACTTGCAAGTCCATTTTCTTCCCCTTTCATTTATTCAGCAACCATCGTTGTGTTACTCTCCAGATATCTAAAGGCCTTGGCGGAAGAGGTGTTTCCCTCTTTCCCTCTTCAATCAGTATAATTCTACACCATTCAGGCATGTACTGAAAATGAGGTAGCTCCTGTAATCCTGTAGTTTCATAAACACCATTTGCAAGGATGTAATATTTTAGATTCGAAACCACATTCATATTAAAGGAGGCCGCTCCCATCATCGCATTACCATCACCATCAACTACAACAATTGTTAAATCTGGCATAGCCGTCGCAAGACCTATACCCACCGAGAGCGCTTCTCCCATTGCATGCAATAAGTAAA
>JAUVVS010000141.1 GCA_030604545.1 Deltaproteobacteria bacterium
AGCTTTTTAGCATAGTAAAACGGTTAATATATTTCCTTCATATTCCGCCATATCTTAAATTCAAATCAAAGGATATCATCCAAATTTCATGCAATTCCACGACATTTAAAGGTTCACAGTAATTTTTTCAAGCTGAACGACGAGGTCTGACATTATTAAAAATATCAAATTGTTTTGAGCTGTAAAAATTCGGATTGACACCAGGAGGAACAATGGATTCAAGAGCAACCACAGAGGATCTCAGAGAGTTAGTGGAGGAATTTGTATCTTCTTATCCCTTAAAAGCAGATGTACGAAACTGGTGGCGTAAACCACTTTTAGTGACGGCTAAAGCAGATGACCGTTTTAAAATCCTTCCGAAAATCGCCTCTGACGAACATATATTGCCATGGGAACTAATGCCATCGGCCAAAACTGTAATTGTCTTTTTTATTCCATTTATTAAGGAACTCATTGAGGAAAATAGCATCGGCAAATTTCCTTGCCGCAACTGGGGCCTGGCTTATGAAGGGACGAATGACCTTATCGGGGTTCTCGCTGAAAGGATCAAAGAATATCTGATCGAGCGAGGCTATAAGTCAGCCATCACACCTGCCACCCACAACTTTGATGCTGTTAAACTGGTTGCTGGATGGTCCCACAAACATCTTGCCCATATATCCGGGCTTGGGCGCTTCGGTGTCAACGCTCAATTAATCACTCCCTCAGGCTGTGCCGGTCGTCTTGGCAGCCTGGTTACCGATGCCGATCTGGGAGATAGTTACATTGTTAAATCCCGGGAACTTTGTCTTCACAAAGCCGGCGAAGAGTGCCTGAAATGTCTAAAGCAATGTCCAGTTGGCGCCTTGAACCAAAAGGGGATCGATCGTCAGTGTTGCTATACCCGCCTTAAACTAAATTTGAAACACACCAAAGCTCTGGCTGGTCTTAAGGAGACAACTCATGTCTGCGGTAAATGCGTTACAAACTTACCTTGCAGTTTCCATCCCATGGAACAAAAGAAATAACCATTAGCCTTGCGTTCGATCTCCCAAAAAATCTGAAGTTTTTGTAACACTTTAGCCCTTTGAAACCAGTTTATACAAATAAGCTTGAAAGGTGATTAAATTTAATTATCTTTCAAGCGGCCTTATTTTCAAACAGCTAAAATATTACAAGTTTTTTTATTTTTTTGTAAACAAAATCATCTGGATTGTCGTCATAGATAATAGAGATTGGATGAACATAATTAAATCGGCGGCATTTCTGATGTAGTGTAGAGATGGAGTTCAGATCGGAATTGAAAAAGGATCCTCTTCATAATCTTACTCATTTGGTCGGAAGTGCCAGATCCGGTAACAGGGCATCAATGGAAGAACTGGCAAATCTGTTCCATAAAGAGATTTTCCGCATGGTATATTACAGAACCGGATCACGGATGGATGCAGAAGACCTGACCCAGGAAATATTTATAAAGATGTCAAAAAATCTTAACAGCTTAAAGGATCCATCCCGTTTCAAGGCATGGCTCTATAGTATTGCCCTAAATCGGGTGAGGGATTTTTATCGAAAAAAGAAGTTGCTGTCATTTTTTAACATTACAACAATAGATGAGGAGGCTGAACAGTCAGGCGAGTCAAATACAGGCTTAGATCGTATCATGGGGAAAGAATTCTGGGATCAATTTTATAACTTGACACGACAATTGTCCCGAAAAGAAAGGGAGGCCTTTATATTGCGGTATGTTGATCAACTTGGAATCAGGGAAATTGCAGAAACGTTGAAAAATAACGAAAGCACCGTCAAAACACATTTATATAGAGCCCTGAAAAAGTTCAAAGAGGCTCCAGGACTCAGATCACTTCTGAGAGACCTTTGAAAAACGTCCCCTTTTGCCCAATTTCTGTGCCTGCCCCGTGAAATGCGGAGCCTATTTCTCTGGGGTCAGACTCAACATTTTGCACGAAGTGAAGCTTTAGCGCTATCCTCAAAATACTTAAAGTATTCCTGTGGTTAAAATTTTCGTCTTCCTTGAACTTGAACAAAATTGAACATTTTTCAAAGGTCTCTATGAGAGGAAGCCTATCATGAAGGAAAAAAGCATGCATCTGAATGAAGATCAGATTCTTGTATCACTGGTAGATGAAAATGATTTGCCGGAAGACTTAAAAAGTCACATTCAGGCATGTCCGATTTGCCAAGAGAAAAAAATAGCTCTCATGTCTGAGCTTGAAAATCTTGGGAAAACGGCAAAAGCTTTTGCACCCCTGCCACGTCAAAAGCCGGTACTTTTTTTACAAAAATCTCGGTATTATATTTTCCGCAGACCGGTACTTACAGCAGGGTTTGCTATGATTCTAATCATCATGTGTCTATTTAGCTTCCAATTGTTTACTGATTCATCAAAACAGATAACAACAAGATTAGCCATGGAAACGGAAGAGGATCTGTATCTATTGGAGGACATATTAGAAGAATCAGCTCTGCCGGAATATTACCTGGATATTGCTGTTACTTTCAATAGCTATTTTGATGATGAATTTCTGGAATTTATTATTCCTCAGGAGGAACAATCCAATTCCGTATATAGTAGTTCTCAAAATAACGTTCCGTTTCAAAGACTGTATGCAGCGTCTAAGCTTCCGAGCGAATTCAATTGGGGATATTTGATTAAGCGTTCTCGGCGAAGTGGAGCGTAAAAATTGAAGCTGTTTGAGTCCCGAGCATAGCGAGGTCGAGTTCTTTAATTTTAGCGCAGCGAGCCATAGAACGCTTCAAATAGACCCACGATGAGCTCGGAAGCTTAGACGCGAATCAATCGGAACATATTTTTGAAAACCGCTATAACCTCCAGCGCGATATAGCCTTGACTCTATAAAACTTTTCTGATAACGAATCTATATTATTACAAAAACTTTAAAGCGAAAAGGTATATAAAATGGGATCAGTTGATGAACAAATTTTAAGGACAACAAAGGAAATCGTTGTCAAATTTATTGAAACCGGCCGTGTTTCCCCAACCGGCTTCAATAAGGCCTTCAAAAATATTTACAATGCGGTCGAAGAAGCCGTAAAGGGCTCTGAAAAGCCGATTGAACCGATTGAACAAGAAAGTGAAGAAGCTAAAAAATAGCGCTTTTTAACCTAACCTGGGCAAATCGGAAGAAATAATCGTTATTTGTTATTAGTTACTTGTTATTAGTTTAAGGTATCAATTTTCATCATTCAAATAACGAATAACCAATAACTTAGAGTGCATAGTTCTCATGTGAAATATTTTTTACCACAAAAGCACAAATTTCAGAACTAACCCTTCAGTGGACCTCGGCCCAGTTTTCACCATATCCAACATTCACCTTAAGCGGCACCCTGAGGTCCCAGATTCCTTCCATAATCTCTCTTATGAGATTTTTTGCCTCATCGAGTTCATCAGGAGGTACTTCAAATATAAGCTCATCATGTACCGAAAGAAGCATTACAGATTGAAAACCCCTTTCTGTAAATGCAGCATCCACTTTTATCATGGCCAGCTTTATAAGGTCTGCCGCCGTACCCTGAATAGGGGTATTGATTGCCGTCCTTTCGGCAAACTGGCGCAAGTTTCTATTGGAACTGTTTATATCCGGCAAAAAACGGATTCGACCGAGAAGGGTGCTTGTCTGTTTTGATTCTTTGACATCTTTGATGGCCCGGTCAATAAACTGTTTAACACCTTTGTACCTTGCAAAGTAATTATCAATATAGGATTTTGCCATCTTATGGCTTATGCCCAGCTCTTTTGAAAGGCCAAAAGGACTCATACCGTATATGATACCGAAGTTTATGATTTTTGCATGCCTCCTTAACTCGGAAGTAATAAAAGACGGAAAAACTTGGAACACTTCGTTTGCCGTTCGGGTATGGATATCCTCATCATCCATAAAAGCTTTTATCAGAATTTGATCTTCAGAATAGTGTGCAAGAATACGAAGTTCTATCTGGGAATAATCTGCTGAAACCATATGCCATCCCTTCTTTGGCACAAACGCTCTTCGTATTTCCCTCCCCTCTTCCGTCCTGACAGGAATGTTTTGAAGATTCGGATCAGAGCTGCTTAGGCGGCCTGTGGCGGTAACTGTTTGGTTATATGAAGTATGGATACGCCCCGTTTCCGGATTAATAAGGTCTATCAAAGCATCTGCATATGTTGATTTCAATTTTGCCAATGTCCTATGCCTCAATATCATGGCGGGAAGTTCATGAAGGGAGGCAAGCGCTGTTAAAACATCCACATCCGTTGAATAACCGGTCTTTTTTTTAGTCTTTTTCTGGACGGGTAGTTCAAGCTTTTCAAAAAGTATCTTCCCCAGCTGCTGTGAAGACTTTATGTTGAATTCTTCGCCGGCAACCGAGTATATTCTCTTTTCGAGTTCATCAAGTTGATGTTCAAATGACTTTGATAGAAGGTTGAGTCTATCTTTATCTACAAATATTCCCGTCATCTCCATTTTCATCAAAACAGGTATAAGAGGCATCTCCACTTTTTGAAAAAGTTCTACCAGATCCATCTCACTAATTTTAGGCATCAAAACGTTGTAAGCCATAAGTGTGATGTCTGCATCCTCGCATGCATAGGGCACTGCCCTTTCCAGGGGCACCTCACTAAAACCCGTAATTTTTTTGCCTTTACCGGTTACCTCTTTGTATGAAATCGTTTTATGGTCAAGAAAATCGAGCGCAATTTGATCCAGACCGTGTGCCCGTTTTGAAGGATTAATGAGATAGGATGCAACCATAGTGTCGGACATTACCCCATCAAGGTTTATTCCGTGGCGAGCAAGAACCATCCAGTCATATTTTATATTCTGCCCGATTTTTTTGATTTCCGGGTTTTCAAGTACAGGTTTCAACAGTTTTAAAACATCTCTAAGCTCAAGCTGCTCAGGTACATCCGGATAATCATGGGCACAAGGAATATAAAATGCCTCATCAGGTTTTATTGAAAAGGATAATCCCACAATCGCTGCTTTCATGGGATCTTTGGAAGTGGTCTCCGTATCAAGAGCGAAGATTTCCGAACCCTTAAGGGATGCAATCAGATCATTAAGTGCATTCAAGCTCTGAATTGACTGGTAGTTCTTGTTGGAAAGATCTTTTTTTCCCGGAAGTGTCTGCTGTAATTGCCTGAATTCCAATTCCTTAAATAACTCGGAAAGTCGATCGTTATCAGGGCCTTTAAGCTCAAAGTCTTGTAAATCAAATTGTAAAGGAACCCTCGTATCTATTTTGACAAGCTCTCTGCTCAAAAAAGCCTGGTCTTTATACTTAACCAGGTTCTCATGCTGTTTTTTCTTTGTTATCTTATCAACCTGTTCATATAATTGTTCCATACTTCCAAAGTTTTGAATCAGAGAAAGTGCCGTTTTTTGGCCTATACCGGGCACGCCGGGAATATTATCCGATGTATCTCCTGACAGACCCATGACATCAATCATTTGATGTGGCTCAATTCCATATGTTTCTCTTACGACATCCACATCTATTTTCATATCTTTCATTGGATCCCAGATAATGGAATTTACCGTAACAAGTTGTAAGAAGTCCTTATCTCCCGTAACCATTATCACGGAAAAACCGGCTTCCTCTGCAATATACGCCAGTGTACCGATTAAGTCATCTGCCTCGTAACCGGTCATTTCAATAACCGAAAAATTGAACCCCGCTGTTATATCCTTTATATATGGGATCTGGACAGACATATCTTCCGGCATGGGAGGTCTGTTGGCCTTGTACTCTTTGTAAATCTTATGTCTGAAAGTAGGACCTTTTGCATCAAAGACCATTGCCGCATATTCAGGGGTTTGCTCTTCCATCAATTTTACCAGCATCCTGGAAAATCCAAAAACAGCATTTGTAGGAAGACCTTTTGAATTGGAGAGTCCTCTGATCGCATGATATGCTCGATGAATATACGCACTTCCGTCTATTAAAAATAATGTTTTATCTTTTCTTTCCACGCTCTGTAATCCTTTTATATCTATTAGTATTGAAATAAATACTTAAAATGTTATATAATCAGTAATATTTAGCTGTTTGAAAACAAGGCCGCTTGAAAGATAATTAAATTTTAACCGTGTAAAACTCGCGCATATAAAGGTTTTCAAAAATATG
>JAUVVS010000204.1 GCA_030604545.1 Deltaproteobacteria bacterium
ATCAACGGGCTGTTGCCCAAATCCCTTTTCGCTTTGTCTAAAGCGTTTTTTGATAAATCTAAGGCTTGCTCCAGGTGCTTTCAAAACTCGCCTTTCGGGCTCAAACAGTTGAAAGCACTGATCTTCCGCTTCGCCAAGATTTATTTGCAAAAAAGCGCTTTAATGACCGCTCAAAGGGATTTATATTTGGGCAACAGCCCGTAAAAGATTGACACTTAAATAGTCTGGTGCTATATTAATACATTAGATATTCTTTTATTTCATATTGGTGTATTATGAGCAATATAATATCACTTAATTCAAAAATACAGCTTGCCAAAGAAAAAAAAGCTGTAATAATAAGAAAACGTAAGATTCAGACAGTCCAGAAAATTTTTCAGTGCACACAATGCGCTTTTAAGTGTGAAAAATGTGGGACCCAGATTAGTATGGATCATCATGATATCAAAAAAGACGATAACAGTCAGAAAACATCTTACCGGTTTTGCGAGAGCTGTTCAGAAGAATATATTGATTATATCAAACGAACTAACGGGGAAGGAAATCCGGACTGCTACTGGCATAATGAAGCCTGGATAAAAGTCTGGAAAACATGGATTGATTATCAAGGTTCCATTGACCGCTATTTAAAATCAAAAGAATTCATTCAACTTCTAAATGAAATAAAACAAACCAAACCCGATAAATAGGAGGAGCAAATGTTTGGAATTGGAATGCCGGAACTTATAATAATACTTGTCATTATCCTGATCATTTTTGGAGCAGGTAAACTTCCGGAAATTGGAGCAGGTATGGGCAAGGCAATTAGAAATTTTAAAGGCGCCACTTCAGAAGCCGAAAAGAAAGAATCAGCAAAGATTGAAGAAAATAAAGAATCTTGATACTTCTCTCATTCAATAAGGGCGTTCATTATAATTTAGCGTTTCGACCACCTTACAACTTATTGAAGTCAAAACGGGATATCGTCATCTTTGGTCTTGGAGATTGGCGGCTCAGGCAAATTTGGTGTTTCCATATCGGATGATGGTGACGGCCTGGATTCATCTGCGGATTCCCTTGATCCTAACATGAGCATTTGTAATGCAATAATTTCTGTAGTGTATCTCTTGTTTCCTTCCTTGTCTTCCCATTCCCTAGTCTGGATTCGGCCTTCAATATAGATCTGTTTGCCCTTTGAAAGATATTCACCGCATATCTCACCTAGTTTTCCCCAGGCAACAATTCGATGCCATTCTGTGCGGGTTTCCTTCTCACCTTCCTTGTTTGTCCATGTTTCTGATGTTGCCATACTGAAATTTGCTACTGCAAGACCACCTGGAGTATAACGGACTTCCGGATCTCTTCCCAGATTGCCGATCAGAATTACCTTATTTAATCCATTTGCCATGTCTTTACCTCCCTTTTTAGTTATATAATGCAAGTCAATAGATACAAAAAACTGATCACATTGTCAATTCTTCATTGCAGTTTCAGACTTCACCTCTTTTCAAATTTTAGGCCACAAAGGCTCCAAGACACAAAGATTACAGAATTAATTATTTTTTTGCTATGTATTTTTTCTTTTACACTTCAAACCTAACACTTAAAACTTTTCTAAAAAGTCATTTTTTGACTTTTTACGAAACTATCGTTTTTATCCTGTAAATCCTGTCAAATTTTATACTGAAAACCTGCGTAGCAACCTGCCGGGTAGAGTCTCTTTTGCATGAAGTGCACCATGAGGACAGATCTCAATACAGCAATAACATCTGATGCATTTGTCATAATCAAAATCAATTGTTTTTCTATTATCGGTTATCGCTTTTGCAGGGCAATATTGCCAACATTCACCGCATAATTCGCAAAGAAGGTTGTCGACAACAGGCTTTTGTATAATATGCTTTCGCATTATTCTTTGGAAGGGTTTGGGCCCATAAAGAAGAGAACCCAGTTCGGGAAATCTGAAGTTATCAACAATATTAAAGTCACCGTTAGCATAGATTTCATTGCTGCATAATCCCAATTCTTTGGCTACTTTATTTGTGAGAAGCCTGTCCGGATCCATACCTAACAGGCTGCAAATTAACCTATCCACCGCAAAAGCATTTCTTCCGCCGATAAGTAATCCCAAATATCGGGGCGTACCGCTTTTGCCGGGGCCCTGTCCTACCATGGCCAATATTCCATCAACTATGGTAATTGAAGGTTTTACTGCGTTATAAATCTGGACAAGGAGTCTTGCAAACATTTCTCTGTCGACTCCGGTTCTAAGGTGCCATTCCGGTTTCTGAAAACCGATAATGCATCCAAACATATTCTTTACACCCAGCGTAAGGAGCATCTGTGAGTGTGTTTTAAGCTTGGCAAGATTGATCAAAATATCCGTTTCAACAGCCGATCTTGCGATGTCTATACTCCCAAATGGTTCACCAGAATCCACCTTTACCGATTTTTTGAACGTCTTAAAATCGACATCAATACCTTTAAAGGCTTTTTCAAACCCTCCTTCTCTAATTATTCTTTTAAAAGGTCCCGTAGCAGGACTATCTGAAATTTGAGGGCGTGCACCTTTATAAAGCACGTATTCAGCAACAGCTTTTACGACATGAGGGTGGGTAAGAACCGCTTTATCGGGTCTGGCAGGTGAAAGGAGGTTTGGCTTTATCAGTACCCTGGCCTGTTTTGTAATTAAATCTTTTCCGATTGATTCCATCATATTAAAAACAATCGGCTTTAAAACATCATAATCATACGAAGCTTTTTTGAAAATAACTTTATCCATTTCCCTTTACGTTTAAAAATGAGAAAACTTGACTGAATGAATGAGAATAGGAAAAAGGCTTTTGTGAGTCAAGAAGTATTGCTGGTTAATATAGAGTCCTGGGTTTCAGTGTGTTTATGGATTGTCTGAAGGGAGTGGATTTTCATGTAGACCTCACGTGGCGGGCTCTGAGTTTTGTCTGCGAGATGTTTTATTGTATTTCCAAAAAAAGTTGTCATAATTCCGTTGAGCTGATTCCTGAGTACTGAGTAAGAATAGTGCCGCGTGGCAACTTCGTAATTAAAGTCCACCATACGTTTCCTTCGTTCCGGCGACTTAAGGATTTCTCTTACAGATTGAACGGTTTTTTTAGAAATGTATCCATCCATAACAGCCAGGTCAAACCCTTGGGGTTCAATATCTCTGACAAATGTAGCATATCGATTAATAAGTATCGGTTTCTTAAAATATATGGCTTCTAAAAAGGCATTTCCGAATCCTTCGTAAAGGCTGGGATACGTGATAAAATCAGCAAAAGGATAAACATTCCAGAATGAATATTGGCTTTGACAGTTTCCATTTTTTGTCCAGGGATCTGCGATTCGTATCGGTATTAAGCGAAGATCCACTTTATGTTCGCAGGCATAATCTTTAAGCCATTCGGCATATTCAAATCCTTCATCACCGGCTTTGTGAGATATGACCAGTTTAATGCGGGGTTCCTGCAGTTCTTTAACCAGTTCGATGGCAAACTCAATCCCTTTTCGTTTTACGATGCGGGTAGGTTGCAGAATAATTCTGTCATCGGCTTCCAAACCGATGGCTTCTCGGAAGGCCCTGATTCCATTTAAATCGAATAAGGGTGGATTTTCAAAGTCCAGAACATTTGGAATAATGATCGATGATATCCCTGTGCGGAGCGCAAGTTGTTCCTGGGCTTCGGAATTGATGACTACGTGCTGAATATTAGGCAAATTAGGAGGGAAGGACATGCGGAGGTAATCGCTGACGGCATTAATTGAGAAACGGACCCGTTCCCAATAGAAATCATGATGGTGGGCAATGGTGGGAATCTGTGTTTCTGCTATGGTCTCCGTCAGAGCCAGTCCAAGGGGAACATGCATGGGAATGGAAAGGGCATTTTCAGCAATTAAAAGATCGATGCCGAAATAATCGATAAATTCATGTAGCTGAACTTTTAATAGAGACCTTACGCCGTGAATTTTTCTGGTTACCGGCGGTTTTCGGCCTTTTTTGCCTAAAACCAGCTCATTGATCCATCGGTTTTGTTTATGTTGAAAATGCACTTCGGGGACCAGGAAGCTTTTCTCAGGATCACGGTCAAGTTCTCCGGCAAACCAAAAACAGCTATGCCCGTTCTTTTCAAAAACATCCGCCCACTTACTCGATTCAAGTGTAACGCCGTCTGTACCTGCAAATCGTGTGGAAACAAAACCGATGTTTTTACCCATTTTAATTCTTATCCGGTGCTATAATTGAACGATCTGGTTTTTTGCTCCCAATATTACAATATATTGTATCTGTCAATGAAAAAATTCCATATATGGTGTTTTTTTAAATTGTTTTAATGATTTTCTGAATTAGTCATTATTCAGCCATGAAGACACCACGGTGTAATAGGTGGTTCATTTCACCCCAGTACGATTTTCCTAACCTACGGGGCAGGCAGGGCAGTCAAAGATACAAAGGAGATACAAATATATCAATAAACTTGACATAAAATCACTTTTTTTCTATTATTCCAGTAATAATTTAATTGTCTTAGCCGTTTTAGGTTTCCTTTATTCCTTCCCACTGCCAAGCCTGCCTGGCATCACGGGTTCAGGCAAGCCAGACTGGTGAAGCAAGACGAACAGGATGAAAATAAAAGAGAAATCAGTTTGAGATACCATCCCAAAAGGAGGTACGAAGATGTCAAGAATTGTAAAGTGTGGCGTGACTCAGGCCAAGTGTGAGCTTTCCGGCGAAGAGCCGCTGGATAAGATCA
>JAUVVS010000093.1 GCA_030604545.1 Deltaproteobacteria bacterium
ATAAAAAGTAAATTCTAACCTTTTTACAACGTAAGCTTGATTATCTGAAGAAATATCAAGTCTTAAGGGTATAATGTTTAAAAAGATTCTTTTTTCCAATTTACTGCTAATTGCTTTGCTAACCTTGTTGATTCTTTGTTGCACGCTTGTCGAATTCTATCCATTGCAGACCCTTGAATACAAAGCATATGACATTATGGTTGGCCGTCGTCCAGATGAAAATAGCAGTTCGGTTGTAATCGTGGCAATCGATGAAGAAAGTATTCAGCGCATTGGTAGTTGGCCATGGCCACGCTCTTACATTTCCGAAATGATCAATCGTCTTTCTCGATACGGCGCCAATACTCTCGGCATCTGTCTCCTGTATTCCCAGGAAGAGTTAAACCTCGGCCTCCAAGAAATTAAAACCATAAGAGAAAACCTAAAAGAGAAAGCATTACCCGGAGAAAAAAAAACCATAAAAAGATTTGATAAAATTTTGGCCAGAGCCCAGAAGAGATTAAATCATGATGCCGGTTTAATTTTCGCTGTTAAATCCGCCAAAAATGTCGTTTTGCCTTTTCTTTTCAGTCTCGGACAAACAATAGATAAAAACACCCCTAAAATATCAAAATTGCTACTTATAAACTCAATAGCGCTTGAGAAACGTTCAGGCGATCTGAAAATGCAACTTTTGAGATTCGGAAATCCCGTAGATATATGGAGAAACAAAAATGTTGTTGCCAAAGCGGTTACAGAAACCTTTGATAAACTGGCAAGAAAGGCAGGAGCACTGGGGCATATTAATCTGATTGCCGATCAGGACGGAACGGTCCGCAGAGTACCGTTACTGATAAGTTATCAGGGGAAATACTTCCCTTCCTTTTCCCTCCAAATGGCAACGAAATATCTTGGTGGAAGTATAAAGGATATAAAGATAGGAGAAGACGGAAATGGTTTTACCGGTCTCAGTATAAAGTCCTTAAAAATTCCGACCGATGGATATTTTCGTATGTTTTTGGATTATAACCGGCAACAGACCAAGGCCAAAACTTACTCCTTTTCCGACGTGATAGATAACAAAATCCTTTCCGATATTTTTCGGGATAAGATAATCATGATTGGAGTTACCGCTAAAGGTTTGGTACCCATATATAAAACATCATCCTACTCTGAAGTTCCGCTCATTGTGATTTTGGGAAATGCTCTTGAAAACATTTTAAGCCGCTTTCACATTTCACGACCTAGTTGGATCTATGCATTGGAAATTATAGTCCTTTTATATTTCGCATTATTTCTCATGTTCGTTATTCCCAGGGTAAATCTTGGAGTTGGTGCTTTTATATTGGGGGTTTTTTTAATAACCTGGGTTGGAATTTCCGCGTTTCTTTTTATGGGATATGGGTATTGGATTAAAATCTTTCCCCCTATCCTCCTTTCGATTTTCGGTTACGCCCTTGCTGTATTTAAACAATTTTCCGTTAAAAAACTGGATTATAGGTTGGAATTAAACAAAACTCTCGGGCTATCTTTTCAAAGCCAAGGCATGCTGGACATGGCCCTTGAAAAATTCATGAAATGCCCAATTGAAAACAATGCTGTTAAAAATCTGTTTTACAATCTCGGTCTCGATTTTGAAAGAAAAAGGATGTCAAACAAAGCATTGGCCGTTTACGAACATATCATGAAAGCCGGAAATTTCAAGGATATCACAAAAAAGATAGAAAAACTTAATAATATCGGGGAGATATTTGCTATTTCCGCAGGTTCAGGCAGACAGGCCGCGACCACTTTAATGGAAAATACGGCAACTAAACCCACTTTAGGACGTTATGAAATTCTAAGGGAACTGGGTCGAGGAGCAATGGGAACAGTGTATCTCGGGAAGGATCCAACAATCAATAGAGATGTTGCGATTAAAACCTTGCAATACGAGGAAATTGACGAAAGTGAATTGGAAGAAGTAAAAACAAGGTTTTTCCGCGAAGCGGAAGCCGCCGGAAAGTTATCACATCCAAACATAGTTGCCATCTATGATGCAGGTGAGGAGCATGATATGGCATACATTGCCATGGAACTTCTCGCCGGAGAAGATCTTTCAGGCTATTGCCTCAAGAAAAATTTACTGCCGGTTAAACAAGTACTAAAGATAGGCTCTTCCATAGCCAACGCTCTAGATTATGCCCATAGTCATGGAGTGGTGCATCGTGACATTAAACCGGCAAATATAATGCTTTTAGAAGATAAACAGGTAAAGGTCGCTGATTTCGGTATAGCCCGGGTAATGACTTCATCAAAGACCAAAACTGGAATTGTTTTCGGTACTCCAAGCTACATGTCACCCGAACAGATTGCAGGAAAAAAAGTGGATGGCCGTTCGGATCTTTTTTCTCTTGGGGTTGTTTTATATGAGCTGTTTACCGGGGAAAGGCCCTTCAAAGGTAAAAATATTACAGCCCTGATGTATGCTATCACCAACGCATCCTATCCACCCCTTTCAGAACTATCGCCCAATATCCCGTCTTGTTGTGCGGGCATCGTAGACAAATTACTGAAAAAAGGCGTAACAAATAGGTTTAATGCCGCGTCAAAAGTGGTTAATGAAATAGAGGAGTGTTTGAAAAACCTTAAATAATCAGAAGCGATAATTAACCCGGATAACTTCCTCTTATGGTCCCTATTCAAATTTAATAAGGGAATGCCCATATCTATGAGGGGAATAATCCGCCCCGCTTTTAGCAAAATAACGAGCCCAAAATTCCTGCACCGCTCGAAATTTATTGGAATTTGCCGCACTGGCCCCTGCCACATATACCTTGACGCCCTTGAGGTTTGGAATGAGCTTGTGCTTTTGGCGGTATTTGATGACCCTGTTAATATACTGGTTTGTTATCCTTTCCTTGTCAAATTTGTATTCCTTTGAATCCTGGATCATATCGGAAAGGATAACCAGAATTTTTTGACGTTTCTTCTCGTCATGGAAAATTGTATCTACAATATTTAAAGAATTTAGAATCTCCGTCCACTGGCTTCCACGCTTTCGAGATAAGAGTCGATTCACCTCCTTTTGAATTTTCTTTTTGGTCTTTGTCAGGTTTCTCTCGAATTGCAGGCGGTTAACCCATATAGATTTTTTTGGAATTTCCTCATCCACAGTAAGCTTAAAATCGATATAGGAATGGCTTGTGATGGTCCCCACCAAAATTCGATCTCCCTGGTGCATATTTTTATAGATCTTATCAAAAGCCTCTTTATAGACCGTGCGTCGAGCCTTGTTCGTGCTGCCTGACATGTCGATTAAAATAATAATCACTCGTGGATTTTTTTTGGAGTCTCCGGTCTTTCCAAAGGCTTCGGCACTCCAGTTCAATTGACCATATAAGAAAAGGGAACCAACAAGGATAAGCCCCAGTAATTTCAGTCTCCGCTGCTTCATTTTGGTATACCTCCTAAAAACTTACGAAAGGGGTTTATTGGTTACTACTTGCAGACGGGTGGTCTCGGTTTCCAATTTTCTGCGTTCGTCTTCCTTTTCAAACTCCACACCCAGTTCGTGCTCCCGTTCAAAGGATTTGGGTTTTTCATGATCAAGGCGCACGCGCTGATTGATTTTGCGGTAGTGATAGATGACTTCCTGGGTCTGTTGCTGGATTCTTTGGAGTTTTTGTTGTTGTTTGGTTAATATCTTCCTATATTTTGCTTCAATGGTCCGCATGGCCCTATTAAGCTGGTTTGTCCTGCGGTGTAAATGCTCCAGTTTAGAGTCCGTATCATGTGCAAAATAAGAACAGAGTGTGGCTGCAGCTAAAATTACCAGATTCAGGCCGACAAACGCAGCCCCTATAAATTTACTGCTGCCAACACTGCTGACCGCACCGGCTGTACTGAGATCGCCAAGATACTGAACACGCACGTAGCCTATGGCAATCAGACCACCAACGGTTAGAATGAGAAGTACCCCTGTACCGATTGCATTCTTCCACCATGGAACAGACCAACGTTTGAAAAGAATTCCCACGGCGTGGGCAATCCATGGAATTGCCACAGCCACACCTACGGCCATGATCCATGTGAATATCTGGCTTTCGCCAAATACTGAAAAGGCAAGGGAATTCATAGGAATTTCACTAAGGACAAATAAAAGCATCAAAGCATAGTACTTCCACCTGGTCAACTCCACACTTGGCTCGCTCCGGCCGATCTTTGCCGTGTGCTCATCATAATCTTTGGAGATGCGTTCATAATCCTTTAGCATAGGTTTGTGTTTTCCGTTGAGAACCTCTAATTTAGGCCCGCATACGGACGTCACCTGCCGTGCCTCATTCCTGGCCATGGCCATCAACTCCTGCTCAAACTGAGAGAAGTTCGGATCATCCCTGCCTGGAAGATTATTTTTTGCATCTTTTATGGCGTTTTGTTTTGCTTTAGCTTTACTGTACATTTTTCCTCCTATCTGTTTAAGTTTAAGAGTTGGTACACTAATATTTAAAACGCAAAACCGGCTTCAATAAAAGGTCCGCTTAAAGTGATATCTGCTTCAACATCCTCGGTATCGAATTTTATTTTATCATATCTATAACCGCCTGCCGCAAATAAAGGTCCGAAAACCTTTACCTTCAATCTGCCGATTAAACTGTAAACCTGGTTTTCATCATAAGATATTCCTCTAACCTCTGCTTCGACGGCAAATATATCGATAGGCTTTAACTGTGCAGCTAAAAAAACCATGGGAACCGGGAAAGTGAAACTTTCTGATTCCTCCAAAATTCCTTGGCTAATCTTTGCTTGAAAATCATAAATCCGCACATTTATCCCTACATCAACATTGGCTTTACCCAATGATGCGGTTTTAAGAAAGGGAATCCCATAATAAAGGGCGACATCATAATTGTTAAGGGTAACTTCTGAATCAAATTCCACATCTTGCGTAAATGAAACATCACCAAAATTAAAATCAACCGATTTGCTCCCTTTACCGTCAAATTTAGTCGGCGTTGACATAATGTAAACATTTGGCAAAATAAGCGGCATATCTACTTTCAGCCTTGCGGTAATGCCAAATATATCGTCGTATTTAAGGTCTTTTTCCAAATCGATAGAATCATCTCCGGTTACCAGCTCATAGGATAAATCTCCCTGTGGAGACTGATTCCACCCTCCGATCGCAGCCTCAAATCCGATAGCATGTGATGTAACCGGCGCAATCAATATAAAAATAAAAAATAAGCCAACAAGAAACATTAATTTTTTCATAATTCAATTCTCCTTTAATTTGAATACAGACATCGTCAAATAGTTGAGTGGTTAAGTGGTTGAGTCGACGACTTAACAAGATCTGAAATAAGACCGTTTTAAGTATATATAAAATAGTAAGTCATTTTAAGGAATCAATCGTCCTTGGCAGGAGATGAGGGCTTTGGGGTGTTCATCTTCTTAAGGGCGGCTCGCCGAACCCGTGGATCGCGATCTTTCACATAGAGATCAAGCACTTCTGCCGCTCTGGGATGAGATATCTGTGTCAGGGCAAAAGCAGCAGTTGCTCTAGCAATAGAGCTCTGCTTTTTGCGGAGTGATAAAAACCTTACGGGTGCTATAATTTTAGCCAATGGTTCAATACCGCCTGGGTCAGCGATCCGCCCAAGAGCCTTGCAGCAAGCAACCAGGCGCTCGGTCTCTTTAGTTGATTCAAGCAAGGAAACAAGTCCGTCTACTGCTCCCGCAGACTTTAGTTTACCCAATGATTCGATGGCAACCATTGCCAAACCTATATCTTCGTGGTTTGCATAATCCAAAAGCAATAAAGTTACCTCCTCGTCATTCAAACGTTCAGCAAGACGAAGCGCCGCCTTCCGCACCTTGATATTCCTTTCACCTATGGTGTAAGCCAACTCTGTTTCGAGATCCTTTGTGACATTATCGATCACCTCCAGGATTCTCACACGTTCTTCTACAAAGCCCTCTATAACAAGTTCACTCTTGAGAATCTTTGCCGCTTCCGAACCCAGCTTTCCAAGTAGATGGGAAGCAATTTGTCTCAATCTAAGGTTATCTTCCTTTTTGATGACCTCAATGAGTACAGGCAAAGCTACAGGACCAAGGTTGCCGAGAAGTCTGGCTGTTTGCTGCATCCGGGAAGGATCTTGAGATTTCAAATCATCCAATAGTATCCTCTGAATCTTTTGATCCAGGTCTTGAATGAAAATTATTTCTTTAGGCTGAACCTGCTCATCTTTGTTATCTTGCAATTGTTGCCGGCGCTTTTGTAGATGTTTAAGAATTCGATTTGCACGTTGATAGTCATCAAATTGGATGAAGTTGTAAGCGGTTCGAGAAAGGAGTATGCCCATTTCTTTAAGAAGATCTAGGCTTTTCTCTTCTACCAAAATGAGCAGAAGCGGATCCGTCAGCATTTCCACAAATTGAGGTTGAGAGACAAGATCCAGATCTTTCAACAAATTGTCACAAAGACGGATCACTTGTAAACGAGTTTGAGGTGCTTTGTCTGCAAATTCCTTAAAAAGCAGGTTAATTAACTTCTTAGCCTTTTTCACATCACCCTTAAGAACGAGATCATCCAGCTGTTGTGCTATTGATTCGAGGAAGGCCTCGGTTTGCCGGTCCTCATCTTCCAAAGGAACTTCTGATATAGTTTCTTCATCTTCCGGCTCTTCAACAGGCTCCTCCCTTTCAGAATCGATGCCGGCCTGATGCTCTAGAATCTCATAAAGAGTCTGGTCGAAGAAGATGCCGGAAAATTGTTGCTTTCCGGCAAAACGCTGCCAGAATTCGCTGTTCAATTCATCAGCTTTTGTTCGACCAAGCGCTGTAATGAAAGATTTCAGCTCTCGAGTTGAGACCTCCTTTAGAAACGTAAGGCTGCTGAGTCCGATTTTCCCTAAAAGCTTGAGAAAACCATCAGCTATACCCTTAAAACCAGAAGTGTCTATACTTGCACCGTTGACTAAAAGAGCCTCACCAACCTGTGCCAAAGTAAGGGCAGGCCTCCTTAGCAGGAAGCCGTCGAGAGCCTTTTGAAACGCTTCAATGGAATTCTTGACGCCTTTGCTCTCCGGCGGATAGAGCCTGATATTGCTGGCTGCAGTGATCAGACTTCGGATCACCTGGGGAATCTGGGCATAATCCTGCTCATCCAGCTCCTGATCCTGATCAAGCAGTTTAGCAGAATCACGTATTGGTACATCCTTGTCACCTTTAAGAGGTATTTCTTGGTCTTCACGTGTTTCTTCTGCTCCCTCCATGGTTGTGTAACGCACCTGTTTTAGGTCTATATGAAGTAACCGCTGTTCCCTTGAAAATCGTTGCCAAAAACGGCGGTCAATAATTTTCCTGCTAACCATGCTTAGGGACTCAAGCATCACCATCAATTCGTTCTCGCCTATACCACGAGAAAATGCAATGCC
>JAUVVS010000113.1 GCA_030604545.1 Deltaproteobacteria bacterium
AGAAATGCCTATAAATCCGCCAACTGTTCTCCTTCCGATATCGATCTTATTGAATGCCACGGTGCAGGAACACCCATTGGAGATGTCACTGAACTTCATAGTTTAAGAAATCTTTGGGACAAATCCGAATGGTCTCACGGACAATGCGCCATCGGATCAGTCAAATCGATGATAGGCCACCTTTTAACAGGTGCCGGTGCTGCCGGATTGATAAAGACCCTTCTTGCACTGAACAATAAAATCTTACCACCCTCTCTGAATTTTCACAGGGCGCCTAAAAAAAGCCCTCTTAATCACAGCCCTTTTAGGGTTCAAACTGAACCGGAAGAATGGACCAGGAAAGAATCAAATACTCCTCTTCGTGCGGCAGTAAGTGCTTTTGGATTTGGAGGGATAAACGGGCATCTGCTTTTAGAAGAATGGGATTCTGAAAAAGCTTATAACTCAAAGTTCAAAATAAAAAGCTCAAAAAAAGAAGCCATAAGACATCAGCCATCAGCTATCAACTCATCTATTGCTATTGTAGGTATGGAAACTTCTTTTGGCTCTATAAAGTCATTGAGGGATTTTCAGGAAACCATTTTCAATGGTAACTCAATAATCGGAAAAAGGCCGGAAGAGCGATGGAAAGGATGCGAAAATATTATAAACAAACATCTCGATGTTAAGCCTTTGAATGGCGGATTTATTAAAGACCTGTCGGTTAATGTCGGAGAATTCCGTATACCTCCTAATGAGATTCCGGACATACTGCCACAACATCTATTAATGTTAAGAATATCTGCTAAGGCTCTTGATGACACCGGGCTTCTTCTTAAAAAAGATCGTCGACGCATGAGTGTTATCATCGGCATCGGCTTTGATTTTGAAGCGACCAATTTCCATCTACGATGGGATTTATATAATTTGGTTCCTGAGTGGAAGAAAAATTTTGACCTCGATCTTAATGCTGATGCAATGCCAGTCTGGCTTGAGTCCTTAAGAGATTCATGCGGGCCACCCCTAACTTCCACACGAACTTTAGGCGCCCTAGGATCCGTCATCGCAAGCAGAATAGCAAAAGAATTTGGTTTCGGCGGCCCCAGCTTTGTTGTTTCTTGTGAAGAAGTGTCAGGTTTGAAGGCTCTTCAAATAGGAATAAGATCCCTGCAGCAAAATGAAACTGACGCTGTTCTTGTGGGGGCAATAGATTTTACCGGAGATGTCCGAACAGTCATAACAACAAACAAAATCAGACCTTTTACAAAAAGCCGAAAAATCCGTCCATTTGACAAATCAGCAAATGGAACCCTTCCGGGTGAAGGAGCTGTGGCGCTCGTTATAAAAAAACTCGACCGTGCAATAAAAGACGGAGACAGAATATACGCGATAATAAAAGGGATAGGGAGCTCAAGTGGTGGCGGAACAAGAAAAAATTCCGCCTCAAAAGAATCTTATATTCTTTCGTTGAAACGATCATTCATTGATGCAGACATTTCACCGTCTTCCATAAGTTTCATTGAAACACACGGCAGCGGAAATCCTTTAGAAGACAATATCGAATCGGAAGCTCTTCACGATTTTTTTACAGATCAAACCGATCCTAAAACGGAACCATGTGCCATAGGATCTGTTAAACCGAACATCGGGCATACCGGGGCTGCATCCGGCTTGGCATCTGTTGTTAAAACCAGCCTTTGCCTTTACCAGGAGATTATTCCTCCCCTGAAAAATTTTACTTTACCAGGAAATGATATCTGGGAAAAGAATACTTTTCACATACCTGCATATCCACAGTTCTGGCTGCGAAACAGAAAAGATGGACCTCGCAGAGCATGCGCCTGCGCTATGACTGCCGATGGCAATTATTCTCATGTAATACTTGAAGAATTTGAATACTTTTCTTCCGGCCAATTACAGAGTCAGGTGCTTGAAAAAGTCAAACAAGAGAGGAAAAGGCCTTTGGGACTTCAGTGTTTCGGGCTTTTTGTCGTTGAAGGAAATAGCAAAAGCGACCTGATGGAAGGCCTTGACAGCCTGTACAATCATGCAAAGCAGCATGCAGATGCGTATAAAAATATCGAAACGGCCGCCCGCACATGGTATTTGGACAACCGATTGGATCATCAAAAAAAGTATGCAATATCACTAACTGCAAGTGATATTTTACAACTTAAAGAAAGTGTAATTGAAGCTAAAAATGCAATTTCCTCTGACACACCAAAGGAGATGACCGGTCAAGGCGGTATAAGTTATTCTCCTTTCCCTTTGGGCATTTCAGGTGAACTGGCATTTGTTTTTCCCGGTTCCGGCAACCATTATATAGGGATGGGAAGAGAAACAGGTGTTGAGTGGCCTGAAATTCTGAGGGAAATGGACGCTGAGACATTACAGCTAAAGGCCCAGATGCTTCCGCGCTGTTATATTCCACAGAGAGTCTCATGGGAGCCGGGATGGAAAAAAGATGCACAGAAAAAAATCGCTTCTGATCCATTAAATATGATTTTTGGTCAGGTTGTTCACGGCGGTGTTGTTGCTAACCTTGTAATGAATTGTAATATAAAGCCCTCTGCCGTGATCGGATACAGCCTGGGAGAATCTGCAGGACTTTTTGCTATGGGTGCATGGCCTGATCGCGGAAAGATGTTAAAAAGGATGCTTGATACCAATCTGTTTAGCACAGAGCTTGCAGGCCCTTGTAATGCAGCCCGTAAAGCATGGAATATACCACCTGATGAAGATGTAAATTGGTGCGTTGCAACTGTAAATCGTCCGGCCGATAAGGTGCAAAATGTTATCAGCAAACTCCCCTTTACAAGACTTTTAATAGTTAATACACCAGACGAGTGCGTCATCGGCGGCAAGAAAGATCAAGTTAGCTCAGCAATTAAAATGCTTGGTTGTGAAGCAATTTTTATTGAAGGCGTCGTCACCGTCCATTGCGATGCGGCATCTCCTGTCGCCGATGCTTACAAAGAACTACACCTCTTCCCTACGACTCCGCCTGACGGGATCAGGTTCTACAGCTGTGCGTTGGGAGATTCTTATGTGCTCACATCTGAAAACGCCGCATCTTCTATCCTTAATCAAGCTATTTCCGGCTTTGATTTTAGCGCTACAATAGAAAAGGCATATAAAGACGGCATACGTATCTTTCTCGAAATGGGACCTCATTCTTCCTGCACTAGAATGATCAACACAATTCTTGGCTCAAAGCCTCATAGGGCTATCAGTGCAAGTGTTCAAGGCGGAGACGAATATATTTTATTTCTTAAATTTCTTGGCTCCTTGATCACAGAGCGGATATCTGTTGATCTTGATAAAATTTATGGAGAGAATGCATATCACCCGGCAACAATTAAGCCAATTGTGGAAAAATCGGGAAAAAGGATAACGCTTTTACTTGGAGGAAAAGCACCCTCCCCTGCCCTGCCGGTTGCAACAGCAAATATCCTTTATTCAGAATTGCCGGTTACAATGGCAAAAAACATAAAGGCTACATCAGATGCGCATAAAAGCTTTCTCGATTTTTCAAATGAGTTAACCAAAGCTTATGCTAAAACATTTGATTTTCAAACTCAGCTGTTGGAATACGGAATGCAAAGGTCGGAAATTCGGTCTTTCAATTCCGAGCCTGCTTTTTCCCGTGACATGTGTATGGAATTTGCCGTTGGATCGGTTGCTAAAGTTTTTGGCCCGGAATTCGATATAGTCGATACATACAAAGTAAGGGTGCGTCTTCCGGATGAACCCCTCATGCTTGTGGACAGGATTATTTCTGTAGAAGGCAAAAAAGGTTCCACGGGCTCCGGTCGTGTGGTAACTGAACATGATGTCCTGCCCGGAGCCTGGTATCTGGATGGTGGGCGGGCGCCGGTGTGCATATCTGTTGAAGCGGGACAAGCGGACTTGTTCCTGTGTTCTTACTTGGGTATAGATCATGCCGTCAAGGGCGAAAGAGCATACAGGCTTCTGGATGCGGAGGTTCAATTTCATCGCGGGCTTCCGTGTCCGGGTGACGTGATCAGATATGAAATCGAGATTGAAAAATTTGTCCGCCAGGGTGACACGTACCTTTTCTTTTTCAGCTTCGAGGGCTTTATTGAGAATGATCACCTTATAAGCATGACAAATGGATGTGCCGGATTTTTTACTGAAGAAGAAGTAATAAATTCAGGGGGGATTATCCCGACTGAAGATGATGCCGATCCGGTCAATGCCAAACAGATTTCAAAGAGTCGGAACTGGAAAAGTCTTATCCCTGTTGATATTGAAAGTTACGACGATAAAGCTTTGGATGCACTTAGATATGAAGACCTTGCAAAATGCTTTGGTGACCTTTTTGATGGAATCGAGCTTGCCAAATCGCTTAAATTGCCCGGCGGCCGGATGAAACTTATCGATCGGATTCTTCATCTTGATCCAAAAGGGGGACAATACGGCTTGGGGCTGATCAAAGCCGAAGCAGATATCCATCCTGATGACTGGTTTTTAACCTGTCATTTCATGGACGACATGGTGATGCCGGGAACTCTCATGTATGAGTGTTGTGCCCATACGCTCAGAGTATTTCTTCAGCGTCTGGGATGGGTAACAGAAAAAAAGGATATCTGCTACGAACCGGTTAAGGGAGTTAAAAGCAAACTGAAATGCAGAGGACCTGTAACTCCTAATACTAGGCATGTTATCTATGAAGTTGAAATAAAGGAGCTGGGTTACAATCCTGAACCTTATGCAATTGCAGATGCGCATATATTTGCCGATGGGCGTTATATAGTCTTATTTAAAGACATGTCCATAAAAATGACCGGTATAACCCGTGACGAGATTGAAGCTTTCTGGAAGGAAATAGAGGACGGGGATCAGAGATCAGAGATCAGAGGTCAGAGATCAGAGGTTATAGGACAGAGATCAGAGATCAAAGATCAGATGACGGAAGACAGAGGATGGAAGGCAGAGGTCAGAGGTCAGAGGTCAGAGATCAGAGATCAGAGGACGGAGGACAGAGGAAAGAGGACAGAGGAGCCGGCACTTTTTGGCCGTGATAAGCTTCTGGCGTTTGCTCTTGGCAAACCTTCCAAGGCCTTTGGAGATTTATATAAGGAGTTCGATGAAGATAGGTTTATAGCCAGGCTTCCGAGTCCGCCATATCTCTTCATGGACAGAATAACCCACATCGAACCTGAACAATGGGTCTTAAAACAAGGCGGGTGGATAGAGGCCGAGTACGATGTTACTTCAGACGCATGGTACTTTAGTTCAAACCGAACTCCTTTAATGCCTTTTTGCGTGCTTCTTGAAATCGCGCTTCAGCCATGCGGGTGGCTTGCCGCATATATGGGATCCGCTCTTAAAAGCAAAAAAGATCTCAGATTCAGAAATCTGGGTGGAAACGCGACTCTATTTCACGAGATCTTGCCGGAAGCAAAAACTTTGACCATGCGCACACGATTGACGCAAGTTTCTGAAGCAGCGGATATGATCATAGAACAATTCGACATACAGGTTTTACAAGCCGACGAAATGATTTATAAAGGTGACTTAACTTTTGGTTTCTTCTCAAAAGAGTCTCTGACCCAGCAGGTTGGCATACATGATGCGAAGCAAAACATATACAATCCTTCTTCCGATGAACTTAAAATTGCCAAATCATTCCAATTGAAGGATACACCTCCATTTTCACCTGATAAGGCTGATCCGCAATATATGGATTCAACACCTTCTCTGGCTATGCCGGCAAAGGCGCTTCGTATGATTGATATCATTGATATCTATATACCGGATGGAGGACCCTTTGGTCTCGGCTTTATTCGAGGGACAAAGAAGGTGGACCCAAGCGAGTGGTTCTTTAAAGCACATTTTTATCAGGACCCTGTTTGCCCGGGTTCGCTGGGAATAGAATCTTTCCTTCAGTTAATCAAGTTCATCGCATTTAATCGATGGGGGCATTTAGCGGATAGCTATAGATTTGGTCTTATTATAGGAAAACCACATAGTTGGACATACCGAGGTCAGATCACTCCTGAAAATACAAAGATTGAGGTTGAAGCTGTTGTAACTAGTCTTCACGATATGCCTGTTCCTTATATTATGGCAAATGGGTATTTGAAAGTTGATGGACTTTATATTTATAAGATGGAAAATTTTGGCATTAAATTGGTTCCTATTAAGTAGTTTCTTATTGATAAATTTCGTGCATTTTGTGGCAAAAAATTTTAACCGGTATTGTGTCTCTATTTCGAACGATTGCAGATCGTTTGAATTGAAGATTTAAGATTGAAGATTTAAGATTTAAGGAATTTTTCCATTTTTATTTAAAACAGCGAAGCGAGCAGACTTCGCCATAGTGGCTACGACGGCTGAAAGCGACTTCCATAAATCGTCAATATTCAATCGTCAATATTCAATCGTCAATATTAAATTGCAAGGGCGAAGCGAATTCCATAAATCTAAAATCATCAATCTGCGATCTAAAATCACTGTTCGATTATGCTTTACTCTAGAGTATACATAGATTCATTTGGTTATGAGCTTCCTCCGAATGTGGTAACGTCGGATGATCTTGAAAAACGTTTGGAACCGCTTTATGATAAGCTCCATTTTCAAAAGGGGCAACTGGAGGCAATAACCGGCATTCGAGAGCGCAGATTCTGGGATCCTGATTTTTCTATGCACGAGGGCGCAGTAAAAGCCGGGCAAAAGGCTATAGAGGCTTCCAGTATTTCCCGTGAGTCAATAGGCATGCTAATTTATGGCGGCAGTTGCAGGCTCTAGGTTATCCCTGCAAACGCC
>JAUVVS010000245.1 GCA_030604545.1 Deltaproteobacteria bacterium
AAGTTTCTATCTTAACCTTTAGATTTATTTGGTAAAATTGACTGTATTTCTATTTGTATGTTTGGTATCAGAGTCATTCAATCACACTGGATACTGGATGCTTGTTGTAGCGCAGCGGAAATCCCGATTTATCGGGTATGGTTTCACGCCAAGGCGCAAAGAGCAGAGGACCAGAAGACAGAGGGCAGAGGGCAGGAACCTTTGCCTCATCTACATCCATATACGCCTGGCGTTGAATGTTACCTTATACGCGTTAAAAAACTTCTCAACAGCCTTCTTCGCAGAAAATGGGATCAAGACACACCCACTACCAAGCTTTTCTCCTTTCAGTTCTGAAAGCACTCCAGGATAATTATAATTCTCATGCGTTCGTGGATAAAATTCCCTGTTGAATTTTGCTTTTGCTTTTTGATCCAAATTGCCCAGGTCAAAGGAATAAATATGAAATGGTTTGAGATTGAGAAACATAGAGACATCTACATCGAATGGTTCACGAAGAAACAGGATCTTCCCCTCTAAAAACAGATTCTGCAACAGGCCGGAATCAGTCTCGACCAGTTCCTTCTCAGTCCTGATAACAGGTTGGATGCTTCGTTCGAGTTCTAAAGAAATAATCGCATTCTGAACTTCTTCGATGGTCTCTTTTTTTTTCGTAATCAACATCAAGTCAATATCAGATCGTGGCCCGTAATCTTCTCTCGCAAAGCTGCCATAAAGGATGATAGCTTTTAAATCTCCAATAACTGATAGTTTCGAGACAATCTTTTTAAAAAGGTTTTTATTTTTCAATCTGCTCTCCGAATTTCTCTTCAAAAAAATCTAATATTTTGTTGAGATTTTCTATTGCTTTTTTTGCCCTGTCACCATTTACGCCATCATAACCGAGATCACCATATGCGAACCACACCTTTTTCATTGCAGCATTAATTTCTCCGGGATATCTTCCTCCCGAGAATTGGTGTCTCTCACGATGAGTACCAAAATGTATTTTCTCTATGGCAGCATCAGCTTCAATAAGCTGCTCCACAACCTTGGTTGCAATATCTCCGACAACAGTGTACAGGCCTTTGTCAAAGGCATCTCTTACCGCTATCAGCTTTTCCCGTGCAATTTGCAAGTGCTTTTTATAGTTTCCCATGCGATCTGTCTTTTTTGATTATGATAACGAAAATCCATCAAATTACAAGCTTTTTCGTTATGATATTGTAAAAGCCGGACGCCCCTCAAATTATAAGTTTCGTTTTATCTTATTGACTATGCGAACTTCCGGGACGGTCATCCTGGAGCCAGGTGCTCAGAGCAAAGCGTTTTTAATTGGCCACAGACACACACAGACGGACACAGACTGATATTTGTTCAATCCCGCTATAAAAAGCGGGACTAAACAAATGATGTCATCGCTGCGCGAAAACTCAGTTGTTTAATGCTGATTGCTTTTATGCTGGTGGATATTCGTCGCCACCAATACGAGCAATTAATTATCCTTGCATATAAATTAAAAAGACATTATTATTAAAATTATTCATTTTGTATTAAGAATCTAATACGTTGGAGAATAATTATGAAATACAAAATTGTTCTTAACAAAACCGATGAGGGTTATAGCGTTTCTTGTCCGGGCCTTCCGGGATGCTGGTCTCAGGGTAAAACTGAAGCAGAGGCCTTAGAGAATATCAAGGATGCCATAAAAGAGTATTTGACCGCTGTATACGACTCCGTTAAAGATACAGATGTCCGAGAAGTTGAGATAGCTGTTTAATTATGCCAAAGATCCCTGGAATCAATCATCTTCGCGCTGTTAAAGCTCTGGAAAAAGCAGGCTTTCGCATACTTCGGTCCGGGAAAAAGCATATAGTAATGTCTGACGGTACAAGATTCCTTACGATCCCGCGTAATAACCCCGTTAATGCCTACATGATAAGTGTCCTGACACTTTTTACTGTTAAACTTGGGTAATCGATGTCCTGGACTTTGACACCTACACAATGGGTGGTATAGTCCGAGACACCGGACTTACCGTTGATGAATTCAAAAAACTCCTCTAACAATTTAAATGTCAACAATACCTCACCACTTTTTTTTGCTTTTTTTACTTGACAAGCACGAACGGTCGTATTATTTTATCGGCATGACAAAAGGAGAGGATACCAAACTTAATGTTCTTGAATCCGGTCTGGATATGGCAAGCCAATTGGGCCTTGAGTGTGTGACCATCGGAAACCTTGCCAAGACAACGAATTTGTCCAAAAGCGGGTTGTTTGCCCATTTCCAGTCCAAGGAGAATCTTCAGATCGAGATACTCAATTACGCGGCGCAGCATTTTTCAGAAGGTGTAATCATCCCGGCACTGAAAATCAAAGCCGGCATCCCGAGAATCAGGGCACTGGTCGACAACTGGATCCAATGGAGTTCTGAATTGACAGGGGGCTGCATTTTTGTTTCCGCCAGTGCGGATTTCAGTGACCGCCCCGGAAAGGTCAGGGATGTCCTGCTGCATCAGCAGAAAGAATGGATCGATTGCCTTCGACGCATCGCCCAATCGGCCGTTCAGGTGGGTGATTTCAGGCAAGATATTGATGATGACCAGTTTGCTTTTGACCTATATTCTCTTCTGCTCGGCTTTCATCTTTATTATAATTTGCTTGACGATTCTGAAATCAATAAACGTCAGGAAATTGCACTCGTTCGCTTATTGGACAGCTACAAGTAATAAAGCAGTCCCTTCGTTGAAACGCCCGGGCGTCTTTCGACACATTCAAAAAAACAATAAGGAGATAACATGGCAAAAAAGATTTTTAAAATGAAATCAACAAGCACGAACGTTCGTTATAAAAAGGCCAAGCAAAGAGGTACGCATTTTTTGCTGACGGCATTGTCTCGACTTGCACCCAATGTTACGAAAGAGATTCTGCTCAAAAGGTTTTTTAAGCCGTTGTCTTACGCGCTGACACCCTTGGAAAGGCAATACCTTGAAAAAGGCACGTCGTTTCATATTCATGTTCACGAAAAGAAAATAAGATGCTGGAAATGGGGACACGGGCCCGCTATTCTCTTTGTTCATGGGTGGAACGGTCGTGGCGTTAATTTCGCTTATTTTTATAAGGCACTTATAGATGCCGGATACTCGGTTATCGCGTATGATGCTCCCGCTCACGGATACTCAGACGGACAATTCACCAACTACTTTGAACTCTCCGATACCGTAAGAGCTTTTTTCGATCCGTCCCACGGCTTCGATATTCAGGGTCTTATCGCTTATTCTATGGGTGCATCGGCGGTGATTAATTGCATTTCAAAAGAAAAACCTTCGATTGATGCCGTCCTTATTGCTCCGGCGCTAAAACTCAAAGAGCTTTTGTTCAATCATTTCAATCAACACGGCGTACCCAAAATTGTATATCAGAGCCTGGTTGCCGAGATGGAAAGATACTACGGGTATGATGTGCATCAAGATAACCCTTATGTCCTTGCTAAAACAATCGCATCGAAGATGCTGATTGTTCACGATAAGGATGACCGAACAATCCCTTATATGGACTCAAAGATACTCTCAGAAAAAACAGATAATGTTGACCTGCACACCACCGAAGGTTTGGGACACAAGCGAATCTTGAGAGACAAAGCCGTTGTAGACTTCATCACAAGGTATATTTTTAACGGGCAACTCCGGCGTGATGACGAATTGATGAAAAACATAACCCTGATTGATCGTAAACAAAAAGGGAAAAAAATTTTATGTGAGGGATAAACCTTTTCCAGAGGAGGGAAAAAAGATGCAAGACAATAAAAGAATTATAGACGAATACCACAATGCAGACTTCGAAAAACGCTTGTATTTTTTTCTGTCATATCGGGAGCTCCGAGACGAATTTTTAGAAATCGATCAAAGCGATACGTCCGTTGGATTTTCAGCACATGACTTCCGGGACGCCCCTAAAATAATAAGTTTCCTGGGATGTGGGATTTGGCCACGCTAAGTGTCTGAAAAGTTGGGGGAAAAAGTTCCAAGAATAGCCGTTTTTTGGTCTTTAACATACCATTTTGGGTGCAAAATAACAGCTCTAAGGATTCTTTTAAAAATTATATTAGCTTAAAAGGTCCTTTTTGGGGTCAAAAAGAGTCGTTTAAGAAGATATTAGGGCCTATTTTAGGCCTATTTTGCTGTTATTATAGTTGGTTAACGTGGCCCGACCCAAATGCGCC
>JAUVVS010000243.1 GCA_030604545.1 Deltaproteobacteria bacterium
CTGTCCTCTCTTCCTCCTTTAATTGTACATTGATACCAACAATACTTTTCACCATTCGGCCCTTTTCTTTCTGTTTTTATCACCTGATGATTTACTTCATCCGGTGATGTTACATAAACTCTCTTCGGATCGATTGAGATAACAACTGCTTGTGCTCCATAAACCTCGGATATTTGCTCAATTGAACTTTTACCGGTTTTTTCGCCTGTTCTTAAATACTCTTCTGCAATTAAAACAGCATCACTTCCTATGGAAATCTTATCTGCTCCTGACCTGAAATAATCAGCTGCAACTTCCAAGGCGGTATATTTCCTGCCATCCTTATCTGTATAATCTCTAATCCCTCCACCTATGGTTAATGGAACAAAAACATTCATGGAAGTCAGTTTTAATACTTTCATCATCGGCATATCTTCCAATGGAAAATCTCTGAACCCTGTAATATTAAGAAATGTTATTTCATCGGCACCATCTTTATAATATCTTCTTGCAAGTTCAACCGGTTTGCCGAGATTTCTTACAATCCCGTTTTCTCTGACATCATATTGATCACCCTTTGTGACAACAAGATCACCCTGGTCGTTTGATCTGACATCCAGGCAGGCAACTATTCTTTTAGCCAGTCTGGTTTCTTTCGAAACATAAACAGGTGTCTTTTTTTCATTGCCGGGCTCAAGAAAATTTTTTAATACCCTTATCCCTGCATCCCCACTCTTTTCCGGATGGAATTGTGTTGCCGTGATATTTCCTTTTTGAATACTGCTGACAAACTCTAAACCATAGTTGGTTGTTGTTAAAACAACTGAATCGTCCTCTGAAACAACGTGAAATGAATGTACAAAATAAAATTTTTCATCACCACGCAACCCGTTAAATATCCGGGACGGTTTTCTTATATTTATGCCATTCCATCCAATATGGGGGACAGAAAGATCGATATCGAACCTTTTGGCATACCCTGATATTATACCTAATCCCTCATTTTCGGGGGCTTCTTCACTTTTTTCAAACAAAGCATGCAAACCTAAACATATGCCAAGAAATGGTCTGTCTGAGAGTAAATAATCTTTTAATGCTTCAACATAGTTTTTTTTATTCAAAATCCGCATCATATTTTCGAAATTGCCTACTCCTGGAAAAACCAGCTTTTCAGCAGAAAGTATATCATCAATATCAGAAGCAACTATAACTTTTTCCCCCAAACTTTCTATTGCATTTATGACACTTCTAACATTGCCGGCGCCATAATCTAATAAAGTTATCATTTTAAGCCTATATCACTTTAATGCTTATCCAGGATCTCTCTGACCTTTTGAGAGAGTTGTATTATATTGAACGGTTTTTGAATAAATCCCTGACAACCGCTGTCCAACATTTTGGTGGCACTTTCATTGATACTGTATCCGCTTGAGAGGAGAACTTTTATTTGTGGATTTATCTTCTTAAGTATACTGTAAGCTTCGCCGCCATTCATCACAGGCATGACAATATCAAGAATGACCAAATCAATTTTATCATTATTTTTGCGGAAGAATAAAATGGCCTCTTCCCCGCTCCTGGCGACATTTGCACTATATCCCAAAGTCTCCAACATCTCGCTGGTTGCATCGATGACCATATCTTCGTCATCTACAAGAAGAATTGTTTCATTACCTTTTAGAATTTCCTGCGGCCTCGTCTTTTTTTGCATTACTTTCTTTTCAGGTGCCGGAATATAAAAGTTAAAAGTTGTTCCTTTATTTTTCTCACTCGATACTTCAAAAAAGCCGTTGTGATTCTTGATTATGCCATAGGCGGAGGCAAGACCTAATCCGGTTCCCCTGTCCAATTTCTTGGTGGTAAAGAACGGATCGAATACTTTCTGTTGGGTTGTTTTATCCATTCCTATTCCGGTATCTGTCACGCTTGTCTTAACATAATCGCCTGGTTTCAACTCATATGGCTCCATGTATTTTTTATCGAGGGTGACGTTTTCGATCCGGATATAAAGATTCCCCCCATTCGGCATGGCTTGTGCGGCATTGACATAAAGGTTTAAAAGTACCTGTTCGATCTGCCCCTGATCTACTTTGACAGTCCATATATCTTCCTGGTAATTCGTATATATGGGCATCTCTTTCTTGGTGCGCCCAAACAATTGTGAACTCTTTTTTATCAGTTCGTTTAAATCGGTCTTTTTGACCTCATATTTGCCTCCTCTAACAAACCCCAATATCTGTTTAGTCAGTTCGGCGCTTTTTTTGATATATGTTTCAGCGGTCTCCAATTTCTTATAATTTGGATCATCTGGTTTCATGTTAGACAGGACTACAGAAGTGTTGCCCTGGATCCCCATAAGCAGGTTGTTAAAATCATGGGCAATACCTCCGGCCAGGGTGCCCAAGGCTTCCATTTTCTGAGCATGCAGCAACAGGGATTCAAGTTCTGCCTTTTCTTTCTCCGACCGTTGTCGTTCTTCAATTTCACGTCTCAAATCCTTGTTTGTTTGCAATAATTGAGCACTTCGTTTTTCGGCTATTTTTTCCAACTCGAGATTTGCAGCTTGTATTTTTTCCTGCTCTTCTTCCAGCAAAATAGTTACATAATAATTGGTTCGCGCATAATATTCTATTGAATAGCAGACAAACATCCCGATGACATTTGCGCTGATGAAGAAAAAGTTATTGTTGATCAGAACCGTAAAAGACATATCGCTGAACCAAACCGCTATAATTTCGTAAAATACTACGATAAGCCAACCCGCTAATGTTGCCCAGATGAATCGAACTCTGGTAAATGCATAACCCCACATAAAAACAAGGATCAAGCCTGCATAATATGAATAATTTTCCGGTGGTGGTATAATGGAAATCATAATAATGATAGCATAACTGGCAATGATCATCGTAATGGTCACAAATGCCTGGAAATATTTTGTTAATCGGGGGAAATAAGATAAAAGTATAACAACCAGAAAACTGGGCAGCACAATAGTAAAACGGATAAACCACAACTTATCCTTCACTTCCGGAACCAATTGAGCATCCAATATACTAAAAAATCCGTATAGAAAAATTCCGGCTAAAAGTGAAATTCTTATCAGTATCATGGAATTTTTATAATAATCGCCAAGAAATTTCTTTTCAAGATCCCCGGGGAATGCTAAAGTTATCGGATTCAAATCCATCTCATAAAGGCCGGTTGAAGTTGCCGGTTTTATATAATCTTTAAAGTTTTTCTTCACCATTGCCCCTGTAATAGATTTCCTTTGCAAAACAGAAAGATATATCTATTTCAAATAGAAAGAATTAAATCAACATCATTTTTTAGGGATAGGAGTTCCCTTTACAATTGCTGAACTTCCTTACGCTGCACACGATCTCAGCATAGTTAGCCCGCATTTCTGAAAACACAACATTATCAAATTTAAGCACTAGATGTCAAATTGAGAAATAAAAGGAACAACAAAAAGGCGGGTTTATAGGGCGATTTGCCCCAAATCTATCAAGCCAATCCGGGACAAAATGTGTAGATATAATCAGAAAACCTTGAATTTATAGGTTTTATTGCTTATCTATCGTTTTGCTTATTATGTTCTCTTAGTAAAATATCAAGAGCTTCTATCACCACACCGGTGATACTGATGTCGTTCTCTGATGCGAAGTTCCTCACTCTTTTGGCAAGGATTGCTGGTATACGAATATGGAGGTCTTCGGTTCTTTCTTTATGATTTTCTTCTGTCATTGTTTGTGCCCTCCAATTCCGAAAGAAAAGGCAGAGCCGCTTGGCCCTGCCTTTTTCATATTGAGACTCTCTTATATCTGTTCAAATGCTTCATAAAGGCCGGTTGAACCATCACCCTAATTTAGTGGGAAATCGTCCGAACCCGTATGATATGTGCTAGCCACATTTATAGCACATGCCAACGGTCAATCTATCCGATCATTTTATATGAAGGCTTCCATTAATGACGTTTATAAGGTGCCACCTCAAACTCCCTTTTCAAGTATAACCTATGGAAGCTCTTGGCTGCCACATGGTTTTTATATGGGTGTTGAAGTTGGGTGGCATTTTAATTGCATTAATGTGTAATGAAATCAAAGAGCAGTCTCAAGCTTTAACTATTTAAAGCAGGAATCATGCCAAATTCTTTAGAAAATTTATTGCCAGAAATCCTGGATAGTTATCTCATCAACAATAATAGCAAACCCGAATATTATGAAAAATACTTGCC
>JAUVVS010000278.1 GCA_030604545.1 Deltaproteobacteria bacterium
CCTGAAGACCAGTGGTACAAAGAAACTGAATAGAGACTTCTCGAACCTGTCAGGTCACCTGACAAGAATTCTTGTCCCCAACATTTCCCCGGGGGATTTACGAAATTTAAAATGGACATGAAATAAGACTCAAACCCTTAGATGATAAACATGAAATAAAGGTTATACCAAAAGACAGTAAAGTTGATGTCAGTATTATCGGCAAAGTTATTGATATGATTCCTAAACTGTAGAGAAAAAAGAAGGCAATGTAACATGTCAGTCTTTTAAAGAGATGAGGAAGGAAAAGGACATGGAATTGTTTTTCCACTTTATGTTTGCATTCGCGATCTATCCCGTAAAAAAACTATATTGGACGAGAGTCCATTTCCCAAGAATTAAAGGTAACTGGATAGATTATATTTTTTTAACAGTTGGATGGAGCTTGATATTTTTATGGTTTTATTTAGGTGCCCGCATGTCTGATTTGTATGCCGAGCAGCATACTTCAAGCTCGGTGGAAGTTTTGGTCGGTGTTTATATCCTCATCTGGTTTGCGATCGTTGTTGGCATGGCTGTTTATGCGTGGATCAAGGCCGAAGATGAACTTAAATATCAATATAGAAAAAACAAACTTCCCCAGTTCATGCAGGACTTTTTGGATAACGCTGAGAGAGAATCCAAAACGTTAAAAAAGCGGAGAAAACATTAAAGGATGAAGAAACATATATTCACCATATGTCTTATACTGATTTTCATTCCTAATATTTCCCCTGCCAAGACTAAAACAATCTTTGCCGACCACAAGTATGTAATGGGCGACAATGATTCCAGAAATGATGCGCGGCGAATGTGTTTTCTTGAAGCAAAACGTAAGGTGCTGGAAAAGGCCGGAACATACATTGAGAGTCACACTGAAGTAAAAAATTACCAATTGGCTAAAGATGAGATATCTGCATATTCCGCTGCGCTATTAAAAATCGATACTGTTAAGGAGGAGTGGAAATATGTCGGGGACAACTTGGCTGTTTTAATGACCGTGAAGGCCAAAGTTGATACCAGCTTGATAGAAAAACGGTTACTTGAAATAAAACAGGATTCATCCTTACGGGACAAACTTCAAAACCAGCAGCGCCAACTAAAAAAAATGGAGCAAAAAATAGATGCGTTGCAAAAACAGATTGTTTCAACTGATCAATCGCAGGCCCTTCCCTTAATAAAAGAAAGAATTACAACATTTGCGGAAATTGATAAAATTGAGGCAAGATACAAGTATGCTCTCAATGTTCTAAACGACAGGAAAGCCGCAAGCGTTAAGCTGGCAAGAAAAATTTTGAAGTATATCGAAATGGATATGACGCCGGAAGAAGTTGAATATATATTAGGAAAGCCAGACCGTAGAAATGTCATCAATAGGGAGCAGCTTACCATTGAAGGCGAGGAATACGATATCATTCCGGTCCATCCTATTACCCCTGAAGACAAAATCGCCAAGGATGAGGGGACGGATTACCCCACTTTACTTTTTATTTATGGAAAATTTACAATAATGTTTACAGGTAAACCAGGGTTAGTGGAAGTCATTTATTATACGCACCGCAGAAGCTATACAAGAACTACCCTTAAAAGTAAGAATATAAACATACTTAAACAAAAACCAGAAAGTTTAAGCTGGGAAGTCAGGGAATACGTCGTAGGGAGATAGGAAGCGCCGGGGACGTCCATAAATTTATAAGTTTCTTTGCTTCGACTGTGAGTCATTTATAGTTTCATGGACGACCCTCTTGTTTTACTCTTGTCCCTCTGACAAAAAGGGTGAACGCGTTTATATCAATACGGATCAGTATTTTGAAGAATTGAAAGAAAACATCTGGCAATACCGGATCGGCGGCTACCAGGTTTGCGATAAATGGTTGAAAGACAGAAAAGGCAAAGTTCTGTCTCTGGATGATATTAAACATTACTGCAAAACAGCAACAGCCATTGAGCATACGATTAACATTCAGAAAAGCATCGATGAAATTTATGATGAAGCGGAAAAGGAATTAATAGGTTTTTAAAAATTACCATTCAGGAATTGATCTTATTATCTCAAACAGTCATACCTTTTTGAAAAAATGGGGAACAAATGAATGAAATTGATCAAGGAATCTTATTTAGTTGCCCTTGACAGCGCAATTATTGGGGATATATCACACGCTTTCTATCACAAGGACGATTCCAAAAGAAAGAAAGCCAGGCTTACCTTAAAAGAATTTTACAAAACAGGAGCCGTACCTGTTATTACATGGCACCACATAGAAGAACTTATTGCTCATAGAAACAATAAATTAGTCTCACAATCCATTCGCTTCCTTCAGCAATTGCCATTTGTATGTGTTTTAAAAGATTTCCAGAAGCCTCAATTAATCGGTTCAATTATTGATATCGATGCTACAGAGATTGATACGGTTCTAAACGGGATTGGCAACAGCATATCTAACGTTGTTGTAAACACGAAGGAAAAATTATTCCGTTTTTGTTCTGGTTCGGATCTTTTTCATGCTTACGAAGATAACATAAATATTCTAAGGGAAATTGTATTTGTACAATCAGAGAGAAAGAAAGAAATAGCATCAATCTCGCGTGCACAATCTACCAGATCAGGTAAACCCAAAATATCAGATTTACATAAAGGGTTGCTCCGAAGTCCTGAAGAAGCAAAAGCAGAATTAAAAATCATGCAAAAAAAGCTTGAGGTCGAACTTAGAAAAAAAGGAGATAAAAAACTTAAAGATGCAGGTAAGACAGCCGCAGATTTTATCAACAGCGTTATTTGCTCTGGCAACTCTATGTATCAAGCGAAAGGCGATGTAGTTGAACGTTTCTTGAAATCTTTTAATATCTCTCCAAATGAAATTAAAAATTTTAAAACCTTCGACCAAATTGAATATTTGGCAATCTACAAAAAGCGATTAGATGTAATTGCTCGCAAGTTTGATGATTCAAAAAGGTCAAAAGTATTAATGATACGAGAAGAAAATTGTCCTTCTTGGTTATTGTGGCGAGAACTACACAAAATTCGTTGCAAAGCTGAAAGAGCTAGTGGCAGCGATTTATATGATAGTTACTTGGCTTGTTTATCTTACTATGTTGACTTAACGGTTGTTGACAAAAGAACTCATGAG
>JAUVVS010000026.1 GCA_030604545.1 Deltaproteobacteria bacterium
CTTTTAAAGAAAAGGGCTGGGAAAGGGTTGTGGCCCATCAAACAAGAAATGTTCCGCATACAGGACATGAATGGCTCATGAAGGGAGCCTGGTTCCAAAGTTATGCCGAGCTGCCCATTGAAAAACCGCTTGTTGGAGTACTGGTGAATGCGATCATCGGCTCAAAGCGAAAAGGGGATTATATTGATGAAGCCATTATCTTAACTCAGGACGAGTTGAAAAAATCAGGTTATTTTGGGGATCATAACCATCTAACCTCCCTTACCTTCTGGGACATGCGGTATGCTGGTCCCAGGGAAGCTGTATTTCATGCAGCTCTGAGGGCAAACTTGGGGTTGACCCATCATATGTATGGTCGAGATCATGCGGGAGTCGGAACCTATTACGGTGCATATGATGCCCATCACATGCTTGCCGGCGTACAGGATGATTTGAGCATTACCCCTGTATATTCTATGAACTGGTTATACTGCCCACATTGTGGAGAAATTACATCTGAAGGCCTCTGTAATCACCAGGATGAGTGGCAAAAGTTCAGTGGAACTCTGATCAGGAGTATCGTACAGGACGGCGTCAAGCCGCCGCGTTTGATATTCAGACCAGAAGTTTTTGATCTGGTAATGGAGTGTGCTGAAAAATATGGGTTTGGATCCCCCTTTGTTACGGATGAGTATCTCGAAAAGAGAACTCCGGTCTTTGAAATTCCGCCAATGTAATAGGAGGTGACGTTATGGCTGAAGAAAAATATCCTATCAATATCTGGGTTAATGAAGAACGATACGAGAAGCTGGAAAGTGCTGGATTGGCTGATATGTGCGAAGAGATGCTGGCCGGCATGAAGGTTATAAGAGTTTATGCGAATGATGCACAAAAGGACAAGATACTAGCGGTTTTTCCGACGGCAAAGTTCGATAGTGCGACAACAAAGAGTATCGAACTCCTTCCAAAAGATGTAAAGGATAAGATTTTTGACAAAGCTGTTGAGAAAAAAAGTGTCGACATATTAGATGATTTTCTGAGTGCATATTAACTAATACCTGGACCGTAAAATTAAAGAGGGCCTTTTTTAGGCCCTCTTTTTTATTAACCTATAGACAAGCCGGAATCAAAGAGGTTCTTTAAATTACATTAAAGTTTCTATTGAATACTTTCGGGCCCGGCTTGAAAATTCGAAGCACGAAATTCGAAACTCGAAACAATATCGAATGACAGAAATCCAAATGGCCAAAACAAATTAGCCTCTGTGAATCGGAATAGCTTCTTTATCGTTTTGGACATTTGAGCATTCTAATTTCGGATTTGTTTCGAATTTCGATATTCGGATTTCGGACTTCATGTTTATTTAGGCTTATTAGCAGCAGTAATTTTTTGCCATATGATGCACAAAATTTATTGTCAAGAAACGCTTCCCAAAAAGTGGGATTTGCTTGCAAGAATAATCGCTTTTCAAAAATTCCTTTCTGAATATTCCGCATAGGCCATGGCAACGGTTCTGTAAACAAGATGTGCCAGCTTTGAAAACGGCACATATGCAAAGAGGCAGAACACAAAAACCAGATGTATGAAATAGATAGTGTAAGAAATAACGGCCAGATTTAGCAACCTCGTTATTTCGGTAAGCATACCGGAAAGACCCAATGCAAATGCCAGTCCTATCAGGGACCAATCCTTATAAGTGGAAACCTGATCGGTTTTGGACAGCCTGTCCTTTATCATTAAGATGCTTCCTATAACAAGTGCCGTACCGGCTAAATTGGCAAGCCATTTAACTGGATGCAACTGTGAATAGGGGCCGTGCCATTGAAGAATATAAAGTTGAATAAAGAATATATTGGTTACGATAAAAAGGCCAATAAATGAATAGAAAACCAACAGGTGTGCTGTTTCACGATCTTTGTTTTCCTCGCAATCTGAAAACTTGTTGTGTTTCAATATAGTAGGTATAATACGAATCAGTGCCAGGATGAAATCTTTGGGGTTAATGTCTTTTTTGTCTGTTTTTCCTTCAAGAACCGCGTTTTCATGAATGTCGTTTAAAAACCGTTTGATTCCCAACGCGAAGATGATTACAGTCCAGAATGCAGCTGGAATCATCATTATGTCAACAAGCCATGTTGAAAAGAATTTTGCATGGACAATTTCGTCTCCTCCCGGCGTAAAATCGAGCAGACCCGTAATGAGGCCGGCAACGATAAAGAGCAGGACAGGGATGGATAGAAGAATAGGAAGTTTTTTGGGATCGTTCACTGCATCAGCCACTATTTTCGGCTTAGAATATTCCGAAACGGCATATGAGCGGATTGCTGCCAAAACGTCTCCCGGTTTTGCACCGCGGGGACACAGCGTTGAACAGTCGCCGCAATTATGGCATAGCCATATGTCTCCGTTGCCAATCAGCCTATCCTTCAGCCCCCAGGATGCGGAAATCATCTCCTTTCTGGGAAAGGGCTTTTTATCCGGGGAAATAGCACAAGCTACGGAACAGGTTGCACATTGAAAGCACTATTTTAAGTCCTCTCCGCCACGTCCGGCTATTTCTTTAATAAAACCTACATCAGGCTCAACCATGTATGCATCAGCCATTTAGATATCTCCTATTATTGAGAATTGAATATTGACGATTGAAGATTTGTGGGAGTCGCATCGCCTTGCCGATTTGATTAAATATTCAATCTTCAATCTTCAATCATAAATCATTTAAAGTCCCTTGAAGGGATTTGGACCAAGCCCTTCAATCACTTCCACAAAATCATTGACCATTTTCGGAAGCTTATCGTATTCGTCGATGGCGATCTGGAATTGGGCTACTCTCTCTTCTTCAAGGGCAAGACTAGACAGGGCATCACCGATCTTCTTGATTCTGACGTCCGAAAGTTCGCTCCCTTTTATAAAATGGCACTGGTAGTCGTCGCCATGCTTGCAGCCAAGGAGGAAAGCACCATCCATACCTTTAGCCAGGGCGTCTTTGATCCAGATCACGTTCATGGATCCGAGGCAACGAATCGGAATAAACCGGATGTCTGCTGAATATGTGAGTCTGTTCAGGCCTACAATATCAAGGGCCGGATAAGCATCATTTTCACATACTAATCCCAGGATCCTTAAGGGAGGTTCGTCATAATCGTCTTCCGAAGGCACACCGATGGCTTTGACCATGGACCCTATACTGTCGATATTGTAATCGGCAAACCCTATGATGCGCTCAGGGCATGAACCCATGCAGGTGCCGCATCGTCTACACCGTGTCTCATTCGGTTTGGGCGTTCCCTTTTCATCATCATCCAAAGCCCCAAAAGGACACTCCTCTGTACAGCGTTTACACTGGGTACACCTCTGGAAAAAAAAGTCCGGAAATGTCATATCACCTGACCTTGGGTGAACGGCAACCCCTCTGTTTACCGATTCTATGCATTGAATCGCCTTAAGAGCCGCACCCGTGGCGTCTTCAACGGACTCTTCAATAGTCATACTTCGACGGATGGCTCCGGCGGCGTAAATGCCGGTTCGCTGGGTTTCATATGGAAAGCAGATGAAATTGGAATCACAATATCCTTCAAAAAGATCGTTATCACGGAAAGCCGGACCCTGCCTATAAGCCATGTTGACAACCGGATCATCAACCGTAACCGGTACCATGCCCGTAGCCAAAACAACCATATCGGCCTTAACTTTGATCTTTTCGCCCAGAAGAGTATTGTCTACTTCAACAATCAGCCCATCGCCATTTTTGGAGACACGGATAACTTCACCTTTGGTCAAAAAGATTCCTTCATCCTGCTGAATACTCTTATAAAAGTTTTCCAGAAAACCCGGAGTCCGCATATGCTGATAAAATATATATGCTTTGCCATCTGCATAATCTTCTCTCACATATTTGGCCTGTTTTAACGATACAAGGCTTGTGATAGAACCGCAGTAGTCAAAGTCGGCATCATCGTCACCCTTACCGGGGCTCTGGACAAAGACAACCGATTTGGCTTCCTTTCCATCGGATGGCCTGGCAATCTTGTCCTTGACAGCCATCTCCTCAAACTGATGGTTGGTGACAACATCAGGCAGTTCGCCATATCCGAGATGGGCAAATTCATCCCCTTCAGGTACATAGGGTCGCCACCCGGCGGCCAGGATTACGGCGCCAAACTTTTCACCATTCGGATCTAATTGCAAAATGTCAACCTTGCCCTTGTTGTATTCAAGGTAGCGTTTATGCTGGTCTTCAACATCCAGTTCTTTGCCGTTTTCATCAAATTTCATTTCTTCGGGTAGCGGATAGGGAACATCAAACTCTATCTTTTCACCGGGCTTTTTCAGTGTCGCGGTGAAATCCCCGGGCTGACCCGCGAGACGGGCAACAACAGTATCTGTCTTAACGGTAATATTGTCATAAGCCTCGAGTTCTTTAATTTTGGCCTCAATAACCGGGACAACAAGGTTTTCATACGGATCTTCATTGGGAAGCTGTTTGCGTAATTTCGTTGCATATCCGCCGAGGGATGATTCTTTTTCAACTATGGTTACGTCATATCCTACCTTGGCGGCATCAACGGCGGCAGATATACCGGTGATGCCGCCGCCTATAACCAGAATTCTTTTGCTCAGGGTTTCAAGCTTATTCGGCTCCGGCAAATCGATTTTCTCAACCTTTACCATGCCCATTTTGATGTAATCTTCGGCCAGCATCTGAAGGCGATCAAAGTGCTCTTCATCGCCTTTTTGTTCTTCCGTGAGGGTTGGAAATTCTGATCTGGGATGAGACCATACCACCTGTTCACGTAAATTAACTCTATCTACAACACAGCCGTCAAAGCTGAAAACATTAAAATTGACCCTTCTGGAACAAGCAGCAATGACCAGGGTATTGATGCCCTTTTCTTCAATATCTTTTTTTATCAGTTCAATACCTTCTTTTCCGCAAAGAAAAGGATGCGTTTGGACCGGAAGACCCTCTTCTTTGGAGACATCACATAATTCTTCCATATCAAGGGCATCCCCGATTCCACAGCCTGTGCAAATATATACGCCGTACTTCTTATCCATGGATAACCTCCTACCTATTTACCAGAGTTTGAATCGCTTTAAGGGCCATACCGGTTGCATTCTGGTTTGACGACACAACATCTGCCGGCTTATTGGCACATCCTGTGGCAAACATACCACCTTTTTCAAAATCGTTTATTATAAACCCGTCTTCATTATATTTCAGATCAGCTGGAAGTTTTGCCGCTACAGTTGTAGGCTGCATGCCGGTGGCGAGAACAGCCATTTCGACTGTTTGCTTAATTTTTTCCCCGGTCACGGCATTTTCGGCAACCACTGTGATATTCTTAGTATCCGGATCTTCATTGACTTCTGCGACCTTGCCTTTGACGAAAAAGATATTCTCATCTTCTTTGATCGTCTTATAAAACTTTTCATATCGCTGTCCGGGTGCCCTGAGATCGATATAAAAAATATAAATCTTAGCATCCGGGTACCGTTCTCTGATATATGTCGCGTGCTTTAAAGATGCCATGCAGCAGATATATGAACAATAGGGAAGATGATTTTCATCACGCGATCCGGCACACTGAACAAATGCAATGCTTTCCAGTTCTTTGTTGTCCGAAGGCCGGGTAATTTTTCCTTTTGTCGGTCCATTGGGAGATGCGAGCCTTTCTAACATCATGTTGGTGATGATGTTTGGATACTGGCCGAATCCGAGATTGTCTATTTTTGCAGCATCATAAGGCTCCCACCCGGTTGCCCAGACAATGGCGCCTACCTTTAGATCGATGGTTTTTGCCTGCATCTCCAGGTCAATCGCATCGTATTTGCATGCTTCTGCGCACCGTTTGGTATCTTCGGTTCCGATGATTTCGGGAGAAATGACATATCGTGCAGGAAAGGCCATTTCAAAGGGTAAATATACACCCTTAATTTTATTCATTCCAAAATTGAATTCGCTGGAAATTTCCGTCTGGCAAACCTCTGAACAATCTCCACAGCAGGTACAGTTCTCATTAACATACCTGGGATTCAATTTTATGGAAACATCATAGTTGCCGGGTGTCCCATCGACTTTTTCAACCTCGGCCAGTGTCAGGATCTTTATTTTTGGATTGTCCTTAATTCTCCTGAAATTGATCTCAAGGCCACAAGTTGGTGGACATAATTTAGGAAAATATTGGTTTAGCTGTGCTACTCTACCACCCAGATAAGGATTTTTTTCGACTAGGAACACCTCGTAACCAACTTCGGCAGCTTCGAGGGTCGTAGTCAAGCCGCTTATTCCCCCGCCAACAACTAAAATGCTTCCGCCGGCAGGGGCTGCTTTGTCTTCTGTCATGCTATCCCTCCGTGCATTATAAGTTCTATTGTTACCTGTTTTTCTCTCTTACAAAAGTAATTGTCGTTCAAATTTCTTTTCGCTTTGTCTAAGCGCTTTTTATAATCTAAGGCTTGCTCCATTCACGATATCGAGCGGAATTCGTTAATATTTATTAGCAAAAAACGTTTCATGACCGTTCAAATGCAAGAATGCCGCTCAAACAGTTTCTTATAAAAAACCTCCGGGCATCTTGCGACACCCGGAGGTTTTCCCAGCTATATTACAGTCAATCCGTTATTAATCAGGAATGATCTTAATATAGTCTTTCTTGAATATATCCCAGGTTCCGGCTTTTGGATCGTACTTGGAGTTTACGAAACAGAACCAGTTTTCATCATCCTGTCCCGGATGATCCGACTGATAATAGAATCCAGGATAACGAGTCTCTTTCCGGTATTGAATGTGACGCAGGTGTGATTCAACGGTCCAGATACGATGAAAGATTTCCCAGCATCTCATTAGCTCATGGAGGTCACCGGCAGCCAGCTTTTCACAGTCTTCACGCATCACTTGGAGCATTTCCAGAATAATTTCAAGGTTTTTGCTGGTAGTCTGATAGTACGTGGCCGTCCCGCCACCATACTCGTTGGTCGCTTTCATCAAACGCATAGTCATGCCGGAAGGTTTGAGGTAAGCAGGATTGATATTTATGTCGGTAGTATATTTACAGTTGTCAAGGAATACTCTCACCGGCTTATAGACCATATCTACCAATTCTTCTTTAGACTGGCTCGGTGTTGGCGTAAAATCTGCATGATCACGTGCATATCTGACCATTTCCTTGGCTACTGTACGTCCCTCTGCATGAGAGCCTGAAGAGAACTTATGACCGGAGCATACCACACCGTCACCTGCTGTGAAGAGACCGAGAACCGTAGTCATACGGTTATATATCTTATCACCGTCGCCCCATTTGTATGCATCCGGCACCCAGTCATAATTCGGACCCGAAACCCAGAAGCCGCAGCAGCCGGAATGGGATCCTAACAGATAGGGTTCTGTAGGCATGACCTCGGAATTCTTCTTTTCAGGCTCGGTATTTGTTGCACACCAGAGGTTGGCTTGCCCGCAGGTCATGTCGAGAAAATCTTCCCAGGCCTCAGATTCTATGTGTTTGAGCCCTTTCTTGTCCGTGTTCTTTGATAATTCTGCCATTGCCGAAACGGTATCCATCATGATGGGGCCACGGCCTTCTTTCATTTCGAAGAGCATCAAATGGTTACGCAGACAGGTTGGTGTTACGGCAGCGGTTCCATAGGGCGCATATTTCTCAAGCTCTGCCTTAGCGGCATCGCTGGCACCATAGTCTTCACCCAAGCCGTTAAGTGTTTTGGCCTTAAACAGGAGGAACCATGCACCTACAGGACCGTAACCATCTTTAAAACGGGAAGGGGTGAAACGATTTTCCATCATGGAAAGCTCGGCTCCCACCTTCATGCCCATGTAGTAGGTCGAACCTGCATTCCACACCGGATACCATGCACGGCCCTTACCTTCACCAACGCTGCGTGGCTGATAAATGTTAACCGCACCACCGCATGCAATCACCGCGGTTTTACATTTGATAATGTATACTTTGTTTTCGCGGACGGAAAAACCGACAGCGCCTGCAATCTGGTTTTCTCTATTTGCATCAAGGAGAAGCTCAACAATAAAACAGCGCTCTAAAATGTTATCTTCTCCAATTGCAAGCTTGGCAGCTTCGGCAACGATCCTCTTATAGGACTCACCATTAATCATTATCTGCCATTTGCCGGTTCGAACGGGTTTAGCGCCCGATTTTAATGTTCCCATTTTCTGGCCTTTGTTCCCGTCAATGTTTTTTCCGTCTTCTGACATTTTCCAGATGGGAAGACCCCATTCCTCAAATAGATGGACCGAATCATCAACATGGCAGCCCAGATCAAAGATAAGGTCTTCACGGACTATACCCATCAAGTCGTTTCTGACCATACGGACATAATCATCCGGTGTGTTTGCACCGATATATGTATTGATTGCAGAAAGGCCCTGTGCAACAGCACCGCTGCGCTCCATTGCCGCCTTGTCACACAACAAAACCGTCTGGTCATCCGTCATCCATTTTTTGATCTCAAAAGCAGTACCGCTGGCAGCCATACCACCACCCACAATAAGAATATCAACCTCTCGCTCTTCTACTTCTGGATCTCTAACGGCCTTGCGCTCTCCTAAAGGTTTATTAGGTAATGCCATATTACATCCTCCTTAAAATATTAAATTTAGATTACTCATTGAATAGTCCATAAAAAACTGTATTCTGCTTAGACAATCGCCTGAGGTTTTGGAATTTCATAACCCTCAGACTCTTCTGTCGAAAGCAGACCGCTTTCAAGGTCTTTTCCCTTTAGATCCGTATAAGCGTTGGCAGTGCCTTCGGGAGTTGTCCGGATGGGGAACTTGAAACGTTTGATTAGACCGTTTCTGAACTTACAGGTCCACATAACATCTTCTGTGCCGAGCAGAGGAAATATGCTGCTTCCAAGCGGCACAAAGTCTGAATAACCCCTAGCCTCAATTGCCTGTGTGGGACAAATCTTTACGCATGAGAAACATTCCCAGCACGCATCCGGCTCCTGGTTGTAAGCCTTCATCGTATTGGGTTCCAGAACCATCAGGTCATTGGGACAAATATATTCACAAACTGTTTTTTCCCCACCCTTACAACCATCACATTTTTCATCAATTACAAAACTTGGCATTTATTATACCTCCTAATTTTGTGTTGTAATATTAATATTAAAATAACATTCAATTTCCTTTATACAACCTTAAGATTGTCACACCTCCCTTCTTAACTATGACCAAAAAGAGTACTTTTGGGGCTAGTTTTGTTTTATTCGTCACATAAATAGTGTCGCACTATTTTATCCAAATTATAAAAAAAATGTTTAGAACCCGAAGCAAAGAAAAAAGTTGAATATCGCTGAAATACCTTTTAAAATCAAAGAGATAAAACTGAACAAAAGGGGTTAAATATCATCCAATTTTATGCTTGTCAAGAACTTTAGGCCAAAGATATTATTAAATTTTTAATAGCAACACTGTCATAGTTGATATAAACAATATCTGGATAACAATATGCAAAATAACACTATATATGGTATTGAATGAATGAATATTAACAAAGAAATGTTTCGATATGAAATTTATTGGAGGCTATGTTATACTGACATGATAAAGAGACTAGTATTCAAAACAAGGCCACTCATGCTGTTTTTCTTGAATTGTTTGGAGTGATGGAGTATTGGTAATAATCTGTCTAGGATAACAAAATGATGTCGCTTTCATTAGATGATACCTTTAGATTTTCATGTTCAGAGAGTTTATCCTGCTTCAATGAATGTTGCAGAGACCTTAACCAGTTTTTATATCCTTATGATATCCTTCGCCTTAAAAATCATCTCGGACTATCTTCCAGTCAGTTTCTTGAAAAATATACCAATCAACATATAGGTCCTGAATCCGGGCTTCCCATCATTACATTGAAAACAGATTATACTTCAAAATTAAGGTGCCCATTTGTTAATCAAACAGGATGCAGTATTTACAAAGACCGTCCTTCGTCATGCCGCATGTATCCTTTGGCCCGAGTCGTATCTCGATCCAGAGAAACAGGCAAAATTACAGAGCATTATATGATGTTAAAAGAGCCTCATTGCCTTGGGCTTAACCAAGAGAAAACCCAGACAGTCCGGAAATGGATAGAAGATCAGGGTATTACAGTTTATAATGAGGCAAACGATATGATCATGGAGATCATCAGTCTCAAGAACCGTCTAATGCCGGGTCAGCTTGATCTCAAGTTAAGGCACCTTTTTATTATGGCATGTTACGATCTTGATAATTTCAGGTTTCATATATTTGAAAAGGGACTATTGGATGACTTTATTTTGGATTCCGATCCGTTAGATGCAATCGAAAAAGATGATTTAGAACTTTTAAAGGTTGGTTATAAATGGATAAAGCATATGCTTTTGGGGCAACAGCCCGTGGACCCATGAACACCTATCTTTTTGGAAATTTGGAACTCATCAGTAACGTTTAAAAGTTATGACATAATCGGTTCTCAAAAATATGTTCCGATTGACCCGCGTCTGAACTTCCGAACTAATCGTGGATTCATTTGAAGCGTTCTATGGCTCGCTGCGCTAAAATTAAAGAACTCGACCTCGCTACGCTCGGGACTCAAACAGCTTTAATTTTTACGCTCCGCTTCGCCTAGAACGCTTAATCAAATGTCCCCAAATTGATTAGCTCGGAAGCTCAGACACTGCCTACATTCTTTGCAACGGAATATTGTTTTGAGAATTATGATAACACTATAATTTATGTAGCGCAAATCCCAAAGTAAAAAATTTTCTTTTACAAACATTTTAAATTTAAGGCTTTAAGTTTTAAGTGTCTGTAAATAATTGTAATACAATAACTTCAAACCTAACACTTAAAACCTAAAACATGATGAATTCGTCTTTTTACGAATTCATCAACTCATTACTTCCAAAGGATTTTAGATAATGAAACTAAAAGGTAAAGTAGCACTTGTGCTTGGAGCTATAAAAGGGATTGGAAAGGGCATTGGGCTTGCTCTTGCAAAGGAAGGAGTCAAAGTTGCTCTAAACTATTTTGATTGGGAAGAAAGTCTTGAAGAGCTAAAGCAGGACTTTGCCAATACAGGTAAAGAACACCTAATTATTAAAACCAATCTGCTTGAAACGGATAAGATTCAAGGGCTTATCAAGAATGTCGTGGATCGTTTCGGACATCTTGACATTCTGATTAACAACATCGAAAGGAGTGGA
>JAUVVS010000263.1 GCA_030604545.1 Deltaproteobacteria bacterium
GATTTTAAGACCATGCCTGTTTTTGAGCGGCACGGAGGCCTTGGCAAGGCAAGAAAAGTATTTGGCGAAGGATTGGAGGGGCTGATTCTAGGTATCAATTCCGCCATCGCCGCTTAAAATATCACCGCAAAGGTCCGCAGAGATTTAAATGGATATTAATAATTTAAAAGAATAAACTTTGCGCTCTTTGTGCCTTAGTGGCAAAATAAAAGAAAGGTAATTCATGTCCGATATTGTCAATAAACTCTGGGGATTCTGCCACACCCTGCGCCACGACGGCATTGATTACGGTGATTATATCGAGCAATTGACCTATCTCCTTTTTCTAAAGATGGCGGACGAAAAGGGTATTGAAATAAATGCAGAGTATAACTGGAGCAGTCTGATTGAGCGCTCCGGCAACGACCTCCTTGACCATTACAATGAAGTGCTGCGCAATTTAAGAAATGCGGAAGGAATTTTAGGCGATATCTTCACCCAGGCCATGCCCCGTTTCAATAATCCGGTCAATCTTAAAAAAGTCCTCAACATGATTGACACTGAAGAGTGGTCTGCCCTGGATGTAGACGTAAAAGGCGCCGCCTTTGAGGGTTTACTGGAAAAAGCGGCCGCAGAGGGGAAAAAGGGGGCAGGGCAATATTTTACCCCTCGCGTGCTTATCCGCTCCATTGTCAAAGTCATGCAACCCGATCCGAGGGGAAAGATGGAGTTTAAAATTTGCGATCCCGCATGCGGCACTGCGGGTTTTTTAATGCTTGCCTACGAGTGGCTGATGAATATCACTAAAGGCGCTCTTGATAGAAAAGACGCTTTTAGTATCAAGAAAAAAACCTGTTACGGCCAGGACCTTGTGCCAAGGCCCCGAAGGCTGGCCCTGATGAACCTTTTCCTCCACGGGCTTGAGCCGGAGATCTATCTGGGAGACAGCATTTACGAGCCTGACCGGGGCGAGCGATATGATTGTATCCTCACCAATCCGCCCTTCGGCATCAAGGGCGCCAATCAGGCACCAGTGCGGGATGACTTTACTGTCTCCACCAGCAACAAGCAACTCAATTTTGTTCAGCATGTAGTAACTATTCTTAAGCGGGGAGGGCGCGCGGCCATGGTGCTGCCGGACAATGTGCTCTTTTCCGATGAGGCGGCGGAAGTATTCAAATACCTTACTGAAGATTGCAATATCCACACTATACTTCGTTTGCCAAACGGCACCTTTACCCCTTACAGTCAAGGAGTAAAAGCAAATGTGTTATTTTTTCAGAAGGGCCTGCCCACGGAAGAAATCTGGATTTACGACTGCCGCACCAATATTCCTGGCGTCACTAAAAAAGAGCGTCCACTGATATCGAAGATGTTCGAGGATTTTGAAAAATGTTATGGCCAAGACCCCACCGGCCAAGACCAGAGACAAGACACCGGCCAAGAGGGGCGATTCCGCAGGTTCAGCATTTCCGAAATCAAGGAGAGAAACTACAATCTTGATATTACGTGGCTGAGAGACGAAAGCCTGGAAGACCCCGATTTGCTCCCCGAACCCCAGGTGCTGGCTGCCGATGCCATCACCGAGCTAAATGCCTGCGTGGATGAACTGCAGGAAATCCTGGATTGTATTGAGGCGGAGGAAGGGGAATGAGGAACATATTATCTGCACATTTACATGATATATATATCAGGAAGAAAGAAAAGGGAATTGAAGGGCAAATATCATATCTTGAAATAGGCAATGTAAATATAGGTGATAAGTCATATTTTTTCTCAGAAAAAAAATCTGTAAGAGGGTGTAAAATTGCAAGAAAAAATGACTTACTTGTTTCAAGAGTGAGACCAACTCGAGGGGCGATTATTCAAGTTAATGAAGAATATTTATATGTGTCGTCTGCTTTTTGTGTTATTGAAAATATATTAATGGCAGATAGATACTTGTATTATTATTTAATTCATAATTCTGATTTTTATAGATATCTGGGTGAAAATTGTACAGGAACAATGTATCCAACAATTTCTGAAGATATTATCCTTGATTACAAAATTTCGATATTTCCCCTTAACGAGCAGAAGCGAATTGCGGCAAAGCTCGATAAGATCATACCGAAAATTGATAGGGTGAAGGAACTGTTGGAGCGCATCCCTCAAATTATCAAACGTTTTCGACAGTCTGTGCTCACTGCAGCGGTCACCGGAAAACTAACAGAGAAATGGCGGGCAGAGTATCCGGTGGTTGAGAGAGCAGGGGAGTTGTTAGAGAGAATTAAGAAAGAGAGGGAAAGGAAATATCAGGAGGAATGTGAAAAGGCGAAGAATGCAGGGAGAAGGAAGCCACCAAAACCACATTCATTTTTAATTGGTGCCCCCATTGATATTGATATAGGTGATGCTTGGATCTCCACTTGGCTTGGAAATCTTATTTATGATTTTAGGTATGGTACATCTAAAAAGAGTGATAAAAATAATAAGGGAATGCCAGTTGTAAGAATTCCAAATATACTTGCTAAATATATTGATTTTAAAGATCTGAAATATTTGAATAATAATAACGTAAATGAAAACAATAAGATATCAATGGGGGATATTCTAATTGTTCGCTCAAACGGTAGTAAAGATTTAGTAGGTAAAAATAGTATTGTTCAACAATTAGACACTGAAATAGCATTTGCTTCCTATCTTATTAGAATACGGCCCAGCATAGTTGAATCAGAATATATTTATATTCTTTTAAATACACCTTTTATCAAAGGACAGTTTTTTTCTAATGCCAAATCTTCATCTGGCATAAACAATATAAATACTGAAGAATTATCGAAAACTGTTGTCTATCTACCCCCCCTCAAAGAACAGCGGGAAATCGTGCGGCAGGTAGATAAGCTTTTTTCCTTTGCAGATAAGCTGGAAGGGCATTACAAAAAGGAAAAAGAAAAAATTGATAAACTGCCTCAGTCAGTGTTGGCCAAAGCCTTTCGGGGTGAGCTTGTGCCTCAAGAGCCGAATGATGAACCGGCATCTGTCCTCCATGCACGGATCAAAGAGGAAAGAGAAAAGCAGCAGGCTGCAAAACCATATAAAAAAAGAAATTCATCGAAAAGATGCCAAGCACACTGAGATTTATTTTTTTGTTTTTTTGTTTTTTTCGCCCTTTTCGCCTTTGCGGTGAGTAAATTGAGTTTGCTTTCTTGTGAAATTTATTTTGACGAACATTTTTAAGGGGTGTATTATTGGAATAGAAAAACTTATATTTTTTTACGTTTATTAATAATAAACACAGAGGAATAATATCTTTGAGTAATTATCCTATCCTAAAAAATGCGCCTATCACAGAAGCCCTTATTGATATTCATGTAAAGGTGCCCGATGATTATGATGTTGTACAATTAAAATCACTCTATAATGTTGACAAATATCCTGATCAAAAAGAATGGAAGAAATGGGAAGGGAGAATTGAATTCAAAAAAGGCAGCCCCCCATATTTTTAAAAGCATAACGAAAAAAACAGAGGAATTATTTTTATGAATTCTGCATTTCAATATCAACATGGTGATTATTCCAAATTTCATTCAATTGGATTTAGTGCAGATTCTCAGGCAATAGAAAATGCCTTAGATGAGGTAATCGCTCATTTCAGAGAATCTGTA
>JAUVVS010000129.1 GCA_030604545.1 Deltaproteobacteria bacterium
AATCTCCGGAGATAAATCCATCCAAACTTGTCGGGCGGGGTTCATTCAGGTACTTAACGGTATATTCCATGTGAAAGTTTTCTTTAGAGAGGCTTGCATTACCCATAAGTGAAAGACCGGCATCATCGGATAATTCACATAAATAATGTAATCGGTCATGAAGCTTCAGATTTCCAAGAATGCTCTGCGCTACTGCCTGAGAGCTGCTCATACTCCGAAACCAGCGGTGCCTCTCCTTTGGGGGAATCTCCTGTAACAGCAGCCCGCGTTCCTGAGGGGAACTGTCCGGGTTAAATATCACATTGTTGTCTGCGGCTTTCTTATGGAAAACAGGTGGCCGTCCATCAGGATTAAAAGGTCTTTCAAAATATTCTTCCCAATCAGAGAATTTTTCATCCTGATACTTCCAGAAACGCTGGACCATATTTTTTCTATAATCTGAATACGTTGACATCGTCACCTTCGGGTCATTGCGAGGCACAAAGTGTCGCGGCAATCTTTTCCACCTTTCTACAGCCCAAACCCCAGCAGATCCATTACTCCAAGCTCTTGTCTGCATTAAGGGCAAAGACCATTGATATCTTCAATGCCGACATCCCGGAGAAAAATATCCGCCAGCTCCGTTGCAGGGCTGACATCCAAAACATCAACCTCAGGTTCCTCAAATTCCCGAAAACATCTTTTGCAGGTTTTCAATTGAGTATCCTGTCACCGGAATTCCGCTGTCACCGGAATTCCGCATAATGGTACGGGCTTATAGGCAACAGAAATGTATATGTCTGCTTTTAAAAGTTCAAATTGACATTTTTTGCATCTTGTCAATTACTTCATCAATGCTGATTTGTTTACTCTTATTTACGTAGTATTTTTGTTCCAATTGATCTAAAAACGAATACAACCAATTTACATTTTTATATTCAGTTTTAAATTTATTGATAAAGATTTCAATGGATTCCCTGATTTCATAATAATGTTCATTTGATTGTAAAGCTATTGATGTAATGCTATTTAAGACCAAACTATCCAACCTTTCAAAATGATCTGCTTGTTCAAAATCGTTCTGATAGCTTATTTCTAACAACTTAATCAGTAAGGGGACTGCTTCAAGAATTTGCAAGTATGGAAGGGTGGATGAATCATATACACTTCGAGGAAAGTTTTTTTCTTTTTTAATCCAGTCAACATAGTAAGCTAAGGCATCTAAATCCTGAAGTTTGATTAAATACTCTGCGGCCCTAAAACGATCTGGCTCTTCAGCCGTCTGAAATAGTTTTAAAATAAATTCTTGGGCAAATTCACTTTTATTTTTTATAAGTTCATCGACAACATTCCATTTAAAATCATCAGTAATATCCGGGAGAATTTCGTCCAATTCAGCTAATGAATCAGATAGTTCGCAAACTGTCTCCAGGGCAACTCGACGGATCTCATCATATTTTTCTCTATCTGGATTGATGATCTCTTGTAATGCGAACTTCAGACCTTCTTTGATCCTATATTGTTTGCAATAATCAAGATGATTTTTCAAAACATCATCGAAGATGATGCCTTTTTCCAGATTATCCAATATTCTTGATGACATTTCAGATTCATCAAGATGTTCCGCAAGATATTCGATTCCACATCGATCATGATCGAAGGAAAGCATATCAAGTAAAATATGCTTTGGATATTCAAGGCTAAACCTTCGAAAAAAGTACCATACATAGATTGCATCCCAACGGATACTATAATTTGTATCACCCGTTTTTGTTATTGCGTGTCTGAAATCAACTTCATCCAGTTTACTGTCACACCAATTCACAACCCAGTCCTCTTGTTCTTCAGTAATATGAATTTCCTCGTTATTACTTAGCTTTTCATATATTCTGCTGACGCAAAACCAATCCCAGTCCCATTTATCTATAGCCTCAACAGTTTTTTCAAAAGTTACTTTTTCATCTCCAGCGATTATCCGAAGAATTTGGGCTGCTAAATCAGAATGATATAGATCGGGCCAATGTTTAGATCTAAGGTTCAATAATTCTTTTGTTGTGAAAGCTTTTTCTTTTTCAACTTCGAAAATTCGCTTTATCTCATCGATAATCTCCTTTTTATTAAACAATAAATTAAAATCTCGCTGGCTTCGCTCCTTCCTTTCCTTTTCATAATCCCGTTCTGGAGGCAGAGTAAATTTATTGTCAAATTTTTCATTAAGGAGATTATAAAATTTTAAAAATAATTCTTTGTTTTCCCAGCGCAGAGATTGAAGTAAGTGCCGAATATCATCATCAACCACACCGCCAGATTCGTACTGATCAATTATGTATTCAAGACATTGCTGATTAGCCAAATCTGCAAGAAGGGTTTCTTTATAATGACTTTTTTTGCCTAATACTTTTTGAAAGGCTTGAAATCGGGTCTCAGTATTATCAAAAAACCGTATGAATTGTCCTGCCTCATTGTTCAGATGATTATCTAACATAAATAATGAAAAGTTTACTGCGTCATCAAGTAGCGTATTGTCCTTCAAATAAGCCTTTGATGCATTTTCTGCGATAAAAGTAATATCGTGATTCCCCATAAATACATCATGCAAGTCCCTTTCATTTTCCATAAAATATTTCATTATTTTTTTAATCGCATCTGGCGATTGCGTTTTCTCAAGGCCTTGTTTTAGCTCAAAACGTTCATTACCAAGTCTTGACTCCGACATTGAAATTTTTTCTGCGGATATGTCAAATCGAAGATATCTAATACCTTCTAAAAATACATCAATATATTCACGAAGATAATTACTATTGTGAAGGAAATAATACAAACCATAGCGCACCCAGTCGCTTTTTGAATAACGCAACTCCGTGACAATTTGATCAACCACCTCCTTTGAATTGATCTTCAAATAACTTAAAGTCATTAAAGCATCCTTTTGTACTCCTTCGGTTGTTTCAGTATTAAACTTATCTAGGGCTACTTTGATTAAAAGATCACGTGCACGACTCTTAAAGGTATGTGGCAGGTTCATTGTTCCTAATATTTTAATAGCATTACTGAGCGTTGTATAGTGGTTGGCCGTTTCGATTTCAGATAATAAGAAATCTATGATATCGTCCAGTTGTCCGAGCTGTCCCAGTTCATCATATCCAAATTTATCTCTGTCGATCCATATTCGTTTTTCCTTATAATTATTGAAAATATCCTTAAAAATTCTGATCCTATTAGCGGTTTCAATTTTATCGGGCTCAAACTTGATAGCAATCTCAGGCTCATTTCCCAAAATCCAGTCAAGCAATGCACTATCATCCGCAATACTGAGAATAAATGAAAGAGTGTTCGTCCAAGATGGAATAATTTTTTTGTGTTCTGGTTTAAAAGAAATAAAATCCTTTATTATTTCAAGCGGCTGACGGGAGAGGGCTTTTGCTGCAAGATATTCCTGAATATTATTGTGTTCAAACTGCCATGTAGTACCTTCATCCTCTGTCTTCCATGCAGTGCAATAATTTAACAGTTTTCTTGAAGCTAGTTCAGGAACCAGTTGTTTGAATTCATTATCGGAAATATAATTCCGACCCAAGGCCTCCATTCCCAGGGCAACATGCTCAAGAGTACCTGCAATTTTATCTCGAAACTCCTTCAGATCAATGGTAGTGCGGAAATGATTCTCATCGAAGTGTATCCTTGAGACCAGCAACTGTTCAAAAATTAATGCCTTGCTGTTTGGTAGATTGTTGTTGATTTTGAACAATTCAAGCAACTTAACCAAATAGAAAGGTACCTTCAGCAAAGGTTCTAAATAGTTTTTGGTAATCTCATCAAGAAATTTTGTAGCTCTTGCGGCCAATTTCAGTTGGGCGTATCGCTCTATTTCGGGGTAATTTAAATCAAGGAGAATGTAGGTATCGAAACCTTTTAATGTGCCTGCTGATTGTTCGGTGTCAGATTGATAGAAGTTGGTTCGACAAGAAACAATAATGGTTGCACTCGGATACTGTTCAGAAAACAGTTCAATTTTCCTGATTATGTCCCCTTTGTTTTCACTTTTGATCTCATCTAAGCCATCAAGGATAATGAGCACCTGACTTTGGGGCAAGTTCTCCCAATCCACTGGAAGTAGTTGTTCGATACTTTGATCGACATATTTATTGAGAAATATTATATGAGGGTAAAGAGGTGAATCGTCGGTTGAGAAATGTGCAGCAATTCTCTTTAACTCAACAGTTTTTCCTGTGCCTGCATTACCAAGAAGTACAATCCTGTTTTGTTTTCTTACAAGATCTACCGTATCATGCACCAGAGTGTCACTTAATAAATAAAACTCTTTAGACCCATGATCCTTATTGGAGATCGCTTTTCGGGTTATATAGTCAGAGACTTTCTCATAATTTGCGATAGGAATTGGAAGTTTATCACCAGTGATTATTTTAGGGTTTTCAACATAATTTAATATGAATTCATACACTTCCCTTTGGAAATCTTCCAGTTTTTTGAATTCTTTACAATATCCGGGTGGTTGTACTCGTTCTTCTTTAAAATTTATTATGTCACTGAGTTGATTAGCCTCATAAGAATTTCGTGGATAAAATTCTTCAGTTTTAAAATAAAATTGAATTTTGGGTTTGCCAGATGCCCTCATGCGATTAAAAGCCCAGTCATATTCCCATTCGGTTGGAGTGTGGCCATTTTCCATTTTATCGCCGAAGCGACTCCATAAAATGCCTATATAAATATCATAATCATAATCTTCTAACTGTGAATCTATTACTGATTGAGCCCCTTCTCCTGTAATCTCTGGAATAATCTCTTTTTTCCAGTCAATAGGTTTGACTTGAATGTTTCTGGATTTACCATAAACTTTTGAAATGCTATCACAAACATCCCTTGCAATTTGTTTTTCAGGGTCAACATCACCCGGACAAGAGATGAAAACTTTTATTTGGGTAATTTCTTGGGTCATTTTTATTCTTTCGTGTCAATTCTGGATCTTGTTAGAAGACCATTATTTCAAACTCCACTTTTCTGTGAATTTCTTACCCTTATCCGTCAGCTCGTAGACTGCATCAATTATCTGGCGATCATTTTCATAGGAAGAAAGGTACTCTGTAAATTTGAGAAATTGTGATTCTACAAGATGATTAACCAAATAGGGCGAAGCAACAACCAATCCATTCCTGTAAGCTTCCTTTAAGGCGTTGACCCCTTGTTGAGTCAATGTCTTACAGATAAGACGTTTCTTAATAGTAAACAGATCATTTTGAGAAGGTCCCTTCCCTTGGTGATAAAGGTGATGACAGTTGTGGCAAAGCACTATTTTATTGTCGTATGACTCATCCTTGGGTTCTTGTTGAATAATATGGTGTATTGTTAAAATACGGTAGTCTTTGATACCACAATACGCACATGCGCCGTCAGTCTCCGAAAATAACAATTCTTCTGTGTCTGCCATAAGATTTTTCCTGTTTTCTAACAATGGATTGAGATAGCCTTTCATGACGTGTCAATCCATATGGTTAAGACTTTTCTATTTCAATCACGATCTCTCTTGTACATTTTCTCCTGCTTGAAGTCTTTCCCAAACAAATTGTAACTTTTCACTTTTTCCTTTTGCCCAATTAACGAGACTTTAGGAGTCAGGTCTTGCATCTATCAGAGCGATTTCTTTATCGGAGGGCTTTAATCACTCAATCCCTTTTAACCCCAATCGCCAATTAATCACCGGAATCGCCAAGTAGGTAACAACAGTTATGACCGATAACTGTCCAAGACGTGTCTGTAATGTCCGATAAATGTCCGTTATTTCAGTTCGTATTTCCTTCCTTTTTTCTCCCCAATTACTTTTAGAATCCTTTTCTCTACCAATCCTTGTAGATCACGATAAAGGGTCTTATCTGAGACATCAGGAATTATCGTTTTAAAAGATGACAAATTAATACCACCCTTTTCCTTCACATACATAACAGCTTTAATCTGTCTTTCATTCAACCCAAGGCCGCGCAAATATTCCTCCGTGTAAATATCTTTCCTGAACTCTACTTGGAAGCCCTGCTGATACTCCGTAAAAGCCGGCATGGGAATTCCCGCGTTTGTGCACAGGTTCTGCATTTTGCTGATTCCGCTTCCCCATTGCTCTATCAAACCCATGTCATATAAAACGGCACCTATGCCTTTGTTCCTGAGAACGGACCCATGGGGCCTTAAAAGCTCTTCAATGGTGATGCCCAGGGGCAGCCCGCCGGGATTCCAGATGGTCAACCGGTCATCATATATTCTTACCTCTGTATTTGACGGCATTGTATAGTCCCTGTGACACACGGCATTTATGAGGGCTTC
>JAUVVS010000072.1 GCA_030604545.1 Deltaproteobacteria bacterium
AAAATCAAAACTCTCTGAAAGAGACATCTGCACAAAATATATTACGCCTGCCATAACAAACGCTGGTTGGGACAATCATCCCCATCATTTTCGTGAGGAAGTATATTTTACTGCGGGTCGCATTAAGGTGCGCGGGAAATTAGTCAGCCGCGGTAAAGGCAAGAGAGCCGATTACATCCTCTATTCCAAACCAAACCAACCCATCGCCGTCATCGAGGCAAAGGATAATGCACATTCTATCGGTGCTGGAATACAGCAGGGATTGGAGTATGCAGAGATTCTTGATCTACCCTTTGCATATAGTTCCAATGGCGATGGGTTTATTGAGCATGATAACACCACAGGAAAAGAAAGAGAACTCGTACTACATGAATTCCCTACACCGGAGGAGTTATGGAACCGGCTGAATACTTCAAAAGGTATTGATCTGGATCAGGAAAAGATTATCACGCAGGACTATCACTACGAAGCCGGCGGTAAAACCCCTCGATATTATCAGAGGGTTGCAATTAATAGGGCTGTCGAAGCCATTATTAAAGTTCAAAATCGAATTTTGCTGGTCATGGCCACCGGCACGGGAAAGACCTATGTTGCCTTCCAGATTATCTGGCGTTTATGGAAAGCCCGAGCAAAAAAGAGAATTCTGTATCTGGCCGATCGAAATATCTTGATTGATCAGACCGTTGTGAATGACTTCAAACCCTTTGGCGATAAGATGACAAAAATCAAAAAACGCCAGGTTGACAAGTCGTATGAAATTTATATGGCATTATATCAAGGGGTTTCTGGACTCGAAGAATGGAAAAACACTTATAAACAGTTTTCGCGTGATTTTTTCGATCTTATTATTGTTGATGAGTGTCACCGTGGAAGCGCTGCAGAAGATTCCGCCTGGCGTGAAATTCTGGAGTATTATTCATCCGCGGCACAGATAGGAATGACGGCTACCCCCAGGGAAACTAAATACATTTCCAATATCCATTATTTTGGAGAGCCGGTTTATACTTATTCATTGAAACAGGGGATTGAAGATGGATTCCTGGCACCATATAAAGTGATTCGTATAGCGATGGATAAAGACGCAGGATGGCGACCGGAGGATGGAAAAGTCGATAAATATGGCTATGAAGTGCCTGACCAGATTTACAACACCAAAGATTATGACCGTAATCTCGTTCTTGAAGAGCGGACTGAGCGAGTCGCCGAGAAAGTTACAGAGTTATTAAAGAAAACAGATCGCTTTGATAAAACCATAATTTTCTGTGAAGACATCGAGCACGCAGAACGTATGCGGATGGCAATTGTCAATGAAAATAGTGACGAGGTGGCAAAGAATCATAAATATGTCATGCGAATTACCGGTGACAATGACGAAGGAAAAATGGAAATCGATAATTTTATCACGCCCGAAAGCCGATATCCTGTGATTGCCACAACGTCCAAGTTACTATCAACTGGTGTCGATACCCAAACATGTAAGCTGATTGTCCTGGATAAAAATATCAATTCCATGACCGAGTTCAAGCAGATCATCGGACGCGGCACCCGGATCAACGAGGATTTTAACAAATATTATTTCACAATTATGGATTTCAGGCAGGCTACCAATCTCTTTGCAGACCCGCTGTTTGATGGTGAACCGGTTCAGATTTATGAACCAGGCGAAGATGATCCTGTCGAGCCGCCTGATCCGCTTTCGAGTAATGGGGATGATGTTGATGATGATTATGTCGTAATTGATGATTCCCTCCCGGAGCTTCATGAACTTCGACGTAAATTATATATTGATGATGTTGAAGTTTTTGTCGAAAGGGAGCAGGTACAGTATTACGGAGACGACGGAAAACTCATCACAGAATCATTAAAAAATTTCACGAAAAAGAGAATCTTGAAGGAATATACAAGCCTTGACGATTTTCTGCGTCAGTGGAAGGCATCAGAAAAAAAGAATGCCATTATTGAAGAATTGATGGAACAGGGCATTTTACTCTATGAACTCCAAGATGAAGTCGGAAAAAATTTTGATCCCTTTGATCTCATCTGTCACGTTGCCTTCGATCAGCCTGCATTGACAAGGAGAGAACGGGCGAATAATGTCAAAAAGAAAAACTACTTTACAAAATATGGCGATAAGGCAAGGACTGTTTTGGATGCACTCTTGGACAAATATGCAGATGAGGGCATCGAAAATATTGAAAGTATGGAAGTATTGAAAATCAAACCTTTCGATGAATTCGGTTCGCCTGTTGAAATAATCAAAAGCTTTGGTGGCAAGGAACAATATCTCCAAGCCGTTAAGGAACTCGAAACTCAGATTTACGAAGTGGCAGCATAGGGGAATAGAAATATGAGTCTAAGAAACGTAGTTAAATCCATCCAGGACATTATGCGAAAGGACGCTGGTGTCGATGGAGATGCGCAGCGCATCTCCCAGCTGGTATGGATGATTTTCCTGAAGATATTTGATGACAAAGAATACGAACTCGAAATGATGGGTGATAATTATAAATCCCCCATACCAGATCGACTGCGCTGGCGGAATTGGGCCGCAGATGAAGAAGGTATTACGGGCGATGAACTCCTCGATTTCATCAATAATGATCTGTTTAAATCCTTAAAGGGACTCTCCATCGATGAATTCAGCAATGGACGGGGCGTAATAGTCAAGGAAGTCTTTGCGGATTCCTACAATTATATGAAGTCCGGCACGTTGCTCAGGCAGGTCATTAACAAGATGAATCAGATAGATTTCAATAAGTCGGAAGACCGGCACATCTTTAATGATATCTATGAACAAATCCTGCGGGATCTTCAGAGTGCCGGCAATGCCGGTGAATTCTATACTCCGCGCGCCGTCACGCAATTCATGACAGATATGACAAATCCAAGACTGGGTGAAAAGGTTTTTGACCCCGCCTGCGGTACTGGTGGATTTCTTGTATGTGCCCTTGAACATATCCGTAAACAGGACGTTAAAAATATCGAAGACCGGTTAATTTTTCAGAATTCCATTGTGGGCATTGAGAAAAAAGCGCTTCCGCATATGCTGTCAATGATCAACCTGATCCTTCACAATATAGATATTCCCCAGATCAGACATGACAATTCCCTTTCACGACCGATCAGGAGTATTACAAACAAATCCCGTGTAGATGTAATCCTCACAAATCCTCCCTTCGGCGGGATGGAAGAGGACGGGATAGAGTCAAACTTCCCTGCCAATTTCAGAACAAGGGAAACTGCCGATCTTTTCCTGATCCTTGTCGTGTCTCTTCTGAAAGATGGTGGCAGGGCAGGTATTGTCCTTCCTGACGGTTTTCTTTTTGGTGAAGGCGTCAAAACACGAATTAAGGAAAAATTGCTGGAAGAATGTAACCTCCATACAATAGTGCGGTTGCCAAATGGTGTCTTTGCGCCGTACACGGGCATTAACACAAATCTTCTTTTCTTTACTAAAGGAGACCCGACAAAAGAAATATGGTATTTTGAGCACCCGCTGCCGGAAGGCTATAAGATATACAATAAGACCAAACCGGTCTGCATAGAAGAATTTGATCTCGAAAAGGCATGGTGGGAAAACCGCGAAGAAAATCAATATGCATGGCGGGTATCAATCGAAGAGATCAAAAAACGCAATTACAATCTGGATATTAAAAATCCCCATCAGGCAGAAAATAATATCGGCGATCCCAAAAAACTATTGGCCGAGTACAGGCAACTGTTGACTGAGATTGCCGACGTTCGGACTTCTCTGAAAAATGAACTCATTGATGCGCTGAACAGGGAGATGTAATGGATCCGAACATGTTATTTGAAAATTTTGATCTTCTGATGGATTCTCCCAACAGCACTGCAAAGATGCGTGAACTCGTCTTGCAGCTTGCTGTACAGGGGAAACTGGTGGAACAGGATCCCGATGACGAACCCGCAAGAGAACTCCTGAAACGCATCAAAGCCGAAAAAGAAAAACTCATCGCCGAAGGAAAAATCAAAAAACAAAAACCTCTTGCACCTATTAACGAAGATGAATTTCACTACGATTTGCCACAAAAGTGGGAGTGGGTGAGGTTTGGTGTTGCCTTTGATGTTACTTCAAGCAAGAGAATACATGTTAGAGATTATGTTCCCAAAGGTGTATCCTTTTTCCGGGCAAAGGAAATTGGAGAGTTGAGAAATGGGAAACCAATAACAACAAACATATTTATATCTTATGAAAAATTCGAGGAACTGAGGTTATTACCTGGTTTTCCAAATGTTGGTGACCTAATGCTTACATCTGTCGGCAGTATCGGTAATTCATGGATCTGCGATGGTAGGGATTTTTATTATAAAGATGGGAATATTACAAAAGTGGGATCACATCAATATGCAGATATGCGATATATGCAATGTTTTATTGATAGTCCGCTATTTAATTTTCAGGTGACAAATGCGGTTTCTGGAACGGCCTACAATGCATTACCTATTGTAAAGCTTAATAATTTATTTTTCCCGCTTCCTCCGCTCGCCGAACAAAAACGCATCGTGGCCAAGGTCGATCAACTGATGGAGCTATGTGATCAGTTGGATGCATGTCAGAAAAAAGCTTCTACAAAATATGAATCGCTTAATGATGTAGCTTTGGAAAAGCTATTATCTTCTAAAACCATTGATGAATTTGCGAATCATTGGCAATTTATCCGCAATAATTTCGATCTTATCTACAACGATCCTGCTCATGTAAACAAACTCCGCCAAGCCATTCTCCAACTCGCGGTGCAGGGGAAACTGGCACCACAAGACCTCAACGACGAACCCGCCAGCGAACTCCTGAAACGCATCAAAGCCGAAAAAGAAAAACTCATCACCGAAGGAAAAATCAAAAAACAAAAACTCCTCCCGCCCATCACTGAAGATAAAATTCCCTACGAATTGCCTAATGGTTGGGAGTGGGTGAGGTTGGGTGAATTAGGAGAAATAAATCCTCGGATAAATGTTGATAATGATGAAATAGACGTCTCATTTATACCAATGAAAATGATTTCTGAAAAGTATGGGACACTTCATTCTTTCGATAGAAGAAAATGGGCTGAAGTAAAAAAAGGATTTACCTATTTTATGGATAATGATGTTGGCCTCGCAAAAATTACACCATGCTTTGAAAATGGAAAATCGACAGTCTTTAAAGGATTATTGAATGGAGTTGGGGCAGGTACAACTGAATTACATATTTTTAGGCAAGACCCAGAGTTGATTTTACCTGAGTATGTGTTGATTTTCTTCAAATGTCCCAGGTTTTTAAAAGATGCAAAAGAGAAAATGACTGGGACCGCCGGTCAAAAAAGAGTTCCACGAGATTTTGTAAGGTTTGTTCCGTTTCCACTTCCCTCTATTTCTGAACAAAAACACATTGTATCCAAAGTCGATCAACTAATGCACCTCTGTGACGAACTTCAAACGCGACTCAGCCAGTCCAAAAATAATAGCGAAATGCTCATGCAGGCAGTCCTACAAGAAACTTTTGACAGTTAATAAATTTGCGGAACATACTATCCCCGGAATTGTTACGGTTCGGAAAACCATTGCGAGGCCGAAGCCCCCAGAGTAAAAAGAAAGGCAAAAGGAGGATGAAAACATGAATTTGCCTGAACCGCAATCACCAACTTTTTCATCTCTGATGAGTGATATTGAGAAAGGGAACATCAAAATCCCACAATTCCAGAGGGACTTCGTTTGGAGTAAGGACAAGTCGGCGAAACTTCTGGATAGTATTGTGAAGGGCTATCCAATAGGAACCTTCATATTATGGAAAACGAAGGAAGAATTGCGGGCATTGAGAAATCTGGGTGGGCTGGAGCTTCCTCGCACGCCTAAAGGCGACTTCATTCAGTATGTTATTGACGGGCAACAACGTCTTACGACTATATTTGCAAGCTTGAAGGGGTTGAAGATACAGAGAGAGTATCACGAAGAAGATTATTCCGAGTTCTATGTTGATCTTGATGCGGGTGAAGATGAGCAGATAGTCCTGACCGGTCTCGACGACACTGACAACCATCAAGTAATAAAATTATATGATTTGCTGTATGGTAAGTTGAAAACCTTAACCGCGTATCCTGAGAAGCTTCAGGATCGAATTCAAGAATATAAGGATAGGCTTAACGCATACCAATTCTCAGCAGTTCTTATGAAAGAAGCACCTATTGATGTGGCAACCGAAGTTTTCACGCGGTTGAACGTTGGAGGCAAGCCTTTGACCATATTTGAGATTATGGTGGCCAAGACGTTTGATTCCAAACGCGACTTTGATCTTGCAGAGAAATACGATGAACTTATTTCAGAGCTGGAAACGGTTGACTACGGGACTGTGCCGGAATCTGTTGTGCTCCAAACGATTTCTATATTACTTGTAAAAGAATGTCGAAAAAAAGATATCCTTAAACTTTCCAAAAAAAGGTGATCGATATCTGGCCGAAAGCGGTAGATGCAATAAAGAGTGCTGTAGACTATTTCAGAAACTATTACCGCATACCAGTGTCATACCTTATTCCCTATCCGAACCTGATAGTTCCCTTTTCGTATTACTTCTATAAAAAGAAAGACAAACCTATTGGGGAAACACAAAAATATCTTGAGGATTTCTTCTGGCGTGTTGCACTGGGCGGCCGATACTCACAAAGTGTTGAGAGCCGCTTGGCACAGGATATTCGGAAGATAGATAAGATGATCAAAGGTAGTTTGCCGAAATACGAGTGGGCCGTCGATACATCGACTGAGTATTTGGAAAACAACGGATGGTTTTCATTGAGCCGTGCTTACATTAAAGCACTTCTTTGTATTCTTGCTTGCCAAGAGCCAAAATCTTTTATTGATAATTCTGTAGTGCGGATCAGTAATGATTGGCTTAAACAGGCGAATAGTAAAAACTACCACCATTTCTTCCCCAAAGCTTACCTAAAGAAAAAAGGAGAAGATGAATATTATATTAATCACATCGCAAATATAACGATAGTTGATGATTTTCTTAACAAACGTGCGATTCGTGCACAAGCGCCATCAAAGTATATGAAAAACTTCAAAAATAAGAACTCAGGGCTTCCCGCCTGTATGAAGACACACCTTATTCATATTGATACATTTGGCGTCTTTGAAGATGATTATGACAAATTTTTTTCTAAACGGTGCAAAGCTTTCAGTCGAAAGTTACAGAAAAGAATTATTCGACAGGAGGTTGATTCCAAAGAACAAGCAGTGACCGCGTATAGTACATCCCAATTGGAGATGGAGTAATTACTTGATGGAGCCAAGTTATTTGATAAATTCGTAGAAATAATTCTGGCGTAACATGGGAGCATTTTCCATGAATGATTACGAGGAAATCGTTGCACATTTTGCTTCTCCTACCCTCGTCCTTGCTGGTCCTAGTGCTGGCAAGACATATCTGTTGGCAGACCGAATCAAGCGGCTTCTGGATAGCAGAATCGATAAGGACACTATTACCGTCCTTACCTTTGGCAAGGATACACACCGGCACATGATAGAAGAACTCCTCAAACCGGATGGGGACTTCAAAATACCTTGGGATAATCTTCCATGAGAGGGGGCGTAGTTTCTGAATGAACTTATGCGAAATAAATGGGACAAGTCCCAGTAAGATAGGCTGCGCATTTAACTGGATAAATCTTTTTTTGACAATTGTTACCTAGTAAACCGTTCTGGGAAATAAGAAATGAAGGGTTTTGTCGGCGTCACAGACAATGATTGGTTTGCATTTCTCTCCCAGCAACCAGGGATTGATGAGGTGAATTTTTGGCAGTAAAGGTGAGCCATAATAAATTGTTAAAAGAAGAGGTTAAGCCTGTTCATGACTTTATGCAAATTGAATAGGAGTCAAACGTAGACTTGCCGCATCATCGCCTGGGCGCATTGGCCTATGCCATTTGGCCTGACCGCGTTAAGGAAAAATGCAGAACAGACCTATCCCTTGCCATCGCCCATGGCCTTGATGATCTGTGCGAGACCCAACCGAAAAAGACAAAGAAAAGAAAGAAACAAAAGAAACGCTTTTGAAC
>JAUVVS010000253.1 GCA_030604545.1 Deltaproteobacteria bacterium
GTTTCAGAGGAGATATTATCTAATCTTGAAGGGAAAAGGATGATTAAACTTTATTTTTTGCATTCCTGAAATGACCTGAAAAGTGGTAAACTTTCCTCAGGAATGGGTGGCAGGTTTCACCAGGAATCAGTGGCAGTTTTGTTCAGGAATGGGTGGCAGGTTTAGGCAGGAATCTACACTTCCGGAGGAGCTCGATCACTTTCACGAGATGATGCCACGCAACAGTCGGTTCATTACCACTTACCCGCACCCGCCGAAATTGTTTTTTTCTGAGAATAGCTCCTAGCCTGCCGGCAACGTCATGGGGAGAGTAAAAGTGACCGAACCGGTCAGGCTTTACCACTTGAGGCCACGACCAGCAGAAGAGACACTGAAGACAGCACCCCACGCAGTCAGCCGTTGCAATACCTCCATAGAACCTCGCCGACCGAAAACGGTAGTATTTTCGCTGATCTTCCCGGGAGACTATCTTGGCCACCTCCTCCGCTCTTGTCACGGGGTCAAACCCTTTTGCTGCAATTTCACCTTTTGATTTACCGCTGCTGTTCATTCCTCTTGATCTCCTTCAGGCGGTGTGACACCGATGGTGCATCATTTTCATATTCATCTTTCAGGCTCGCTCGTTTAATAATATCCGTTCCAAACTTATCGGTTATGGTGTCGATTGCCTGATCAAGTTTTTCCCAGTTGGAGACTTTTGTATCATCGCGCTCAAAGATGTCAATCTGTACCGGTTCCGTTTCGGAAACAAGGTTGGATACTCCAACGCCGATCAGCCTTGCCTTCTTTGGCATCCGGTAGCTTTCGAGTAATTGAAAGGCTTCCCTGATAATAACATCAGAAGATTGTGTCGGGTCTTTAACGGTAACGCTTCTTGTAACCTGTTTAAAATCTGATTGTTTTATCTTAATGCTGATAGTCTTTGCCTTTATGCCCGATGTCCTCAACTCTCTTCCGACTTCGACGCGTTTCTGAGACAATGTCTCAAAAACGCGTCGAACTTCCAAGTGAAACCTTCACAAAATAGGTTTTTGGGAGTTATGATGATGGCAAGTTGTCAATACCCTGTGTTTTTAAGAAACGGTCCCCAGATCCGCTTGCCGTTGTCATAGTAGACACAGTAGACGAGGCCGGTTTTTGGTGTATACTGGCATGGAAATCAGATTGAAGTATTTTGAAATATCTTGTTGGGTTGGTTCATTCAGTAAATTTCCAGATATCAGTCAATAAAAAATGATCAAATGTTTTGATATGATCTTTTAATATATCTTCTACTTTCATATTGGGTCTAATGTCAAAATAATAGACACCGTCTAAAGGATTAAGTTTGATAGTGTACCCCTTGAAATGACCTGGCAAGAATGTTGCGTTTATTCCATATTTGCCCTCTTTCCCTTTCCTCTGAACATCATTGAGAAATATAGCAAAGTGTGGAGTATCGGAACCTGTTAATCGATTATACAAAAATTTATCAATAAAAATCTTACCCAGTCTATCCTTGCTGGATGTTTTCACAGATCCGATTGCCTTGGTATTTTCATCGACTTTTATTATTAAATCGTGTTGATAATTCATATGAAAAGCGATAACTCCATCGATTCTTACAGGGACAGAAATTGTTGCCGCAGCAACATCTACACCTATTTTATCAATGATTAAGCGGATAAAACGCTCAAAAAGATCACCGTTTATTTTTCGCGCCGTATTTGAACGATTTGCAGGCAAAGCATCTAATGCAGCACCAATCGATTGCTGACATGTGTATATGAAGTTGTTGATCAATTCGCGATTGTCTTTGGTATCAATTGAATTGTCCCGGATGTTCTTCAGCAAATCAGAAAACAACTTTCTGCTCGTGTCGAAGTTTTCTATAGAAAGCATTAGGTTGATATTTATTGGTCTCGTAACGTTGTAAGTGCCATCTTCTTTATACTGAAAAAACCGATAATTATTTTCATTTCGCGAAACAATAACAGCCTGAAGATTGTTTTTAATAAACTCCAAATACAACATGCAAAAGTCAGCATAGTCTTTGATTGACAAAAAATTATCTTTATTGGTAGCTTTAGCCAGAATCTTCTTAAGTTTCATCTGATTGATTTTCTTCTTTTTTCATTGCTTTTATCAAAAGCAATCCACTTTTCGTTAGCCTTTCTAATTACATTCTCGAGGCGATTGATAGCCCATTGGTTGTATTCAGGTACGAGTTCACATCCAAGCCATCTTCGGTTAAGTTGCTCAGCAACAACAAGAGTTGTTCCAGAACCAGAGAACGGATCAAGCACAAGGTCGCATTCATTTGATGAGGCAAGAATCAGCTTTCTCAGTAACTCTTCCGGCTTTTGAGTTGGATGAGGTGTTTTTTCTCCCATACCGTTGCAGGTAGTTGGAACCTCTATAACATCTTTGGGCTTTGCCCCTAATGGATGGGGTGTCCAAATATCTTTTCTTTTCCCATTATTCCCGTATTGACTTGTAACTGCTTGTGGATGTGAAGGATATTTTAACGTATGCTTTCCGTAAGGAATTCTAACATCATCAATATTGAAAGTGAATTTACTGTCTTTTCTCAAGTGAAGGATACTCTCGTGCGAACGACCCCAGTCTTTCCCCAAATTTGCCTTATTCTTGTAATACCAAATTAGCCATTTGCATCCTTTAAAGTACTTCATTGCCGGATGCTTAAGGTCGGCTAATATTTCTGTAAATCCACAAACATAAAGAGTTCCTGTGTTTTTTAGTATACGATATGCCTCTTTAATCCATTGCATAGACCACTGGATATACTGTTCTTGACTATCAAATTTATCCCAATCTGCTTTTTTAATATTATAAGGTGGATCAGCAAAAATAAGATCGACTGAATTATCGTCTATACTCTTTAACCATTGCAGGCTATTACCCTCAAATAGGACATTAAGACCATATTTATATGTTGAAAAATAGGTATTTCCATTTTGTGAAGGCAGTACTTCTCCCTTCATCGGAATTTCGAAAAGTGCCCCTTCTGGGATAGTAGCCTTAAATTTCTTTTTTGGCATAGAGCTTGTAACCTCCATTATTCCGATCTGTCTTTGCAAATTACTTATAAGAACAGACTTGCCCCTTATTATTCAAGCCTTTGTGAAATTCTATATATTGGGCACGTGTATTTTTACACCACAATATATGGTGGTCTGTCAAGTGAAAATTTACTTTAATGACATAAGTTGAGATCGGGGCAAGCTATTTTTTTAGATGAATCAAGGGCAGGCTTGACCCCTTGTTCCATTCTTCATCTGTTGAATCTCAGCAACCAGACAAGAAAGGCCACGACCAGTCCAGCTGCAATTGCAAAGAAAAAGCCGATGCAGCGATCTTTCCAGACTTCGGACTTGGTGCGCTTTTGTTCTTCCTGGGCTTGGAGTTCCACGACACGCATTTCCATGGCTTTGTAAGCTGGATTGTTGCGGTCAACGGCGTTGGTGAAATATGCGATGGCAAGATCAATTTGATCAAGGGAGAAAGGAGTAAGTAAACTCTTATCTCCCGTTTTTGTATACTTGCTGAAAGCATTCCAGACCTTATTTGATTGGTCCTCGACCATAACTTACTTCATCTATCATTGGCCCAGTGATGAGATACGCGGACGCCTTAAGACGGTCCACTTGATTTATTTATTCGACGCTTTCCCCTTACCTATGGTTCTCGTTTAAATTCTCACGTTGTATGACACTCTTTTGAACAGTAATAACAACCATTAGACTGAGGATAGAGTTTCTTTGCTTCGCGTACTGCTTCGAAGCAATCGTTAAAGGATCCCAAGTACTTTCTGTTTTCTTCATTTGGCATAAAAGAACACCCTGACTTGTGAACTTCATGATCACCGTTATCTTGTGCTCGTTTATTAACATAGTATAGAGCCATGATACACCTCCCTTTTAGGACACGACTTTAATTTAATCAAATTCATAATTTACCGATTTATAAACCTAAACTCTTTAACTTCATCCTTCAACAA
>JAUVVS010000084.1 GCA_030604545.1 Deltaproteobacteria bacterium
GGAACAAGTGCATCTCTGTGCTCTGCCAATTCTTTCTGCAAGCTCGTTATCTCTTCTTCCAATACCCACGTTTTTTCTTGCCATTCTGCTTGCTCTCGCTCTATGGCATTATCGAGCCCACCCTTATGCCATTTTACAATTTGATTATAGGCAAAAAAAACTGCACCTCCAAGAACCACAATAACGATCAATATCTTCAAATATCTTTCCATTTATTACCTCCAATCACAAACACTCAAAACCACCAAAACTTAAAACCTATAACGCGATGAATTCTACTTTTATGCGTTCCTCAAAGCCTTATAGTAATATAATAGCTCTGGTCCCCTCTTTGCAGGAGGATAACCACCGATCTTTTTTGACGGTATTTTACCACAGCCTTTGTAAAGTCTTTTTTGTTTTTGATGATAACTCCGCCAATTTGCCTTATAACATCTCCTGGTCTTGCCCCGATATTGTATAAATAAGATTGACGGTTTAGTTCTGAAATAACAACACCCTCTTTTGCATAAGTTTTATACTTCAAACGCTTATTAAACGTCAGATCCTCAACCTTTACCCCAAAAGTTTCAAAAGCAAGGTTCATTGCAAGCTCACCAGGAAACTTTGAGGCTTTAACATACAAAGTAAGTTCTTGTCCATTTCGCAAGACGCGTATTTTTACACGGTCTCCGGTTGCAAAATTCTTCATTACTGTTCGATAATCTTCGCTTGAGTTTAAACTGCGAGTTCCTAATGATAAAATTATATCACCATTTTGTACACCGGCCTTACCTGCAGGGCTTTTAAGCTCAACTTTTTTAACGAGAGCCCCTTTGATGCCCGCAGTTTTCATATAATTTGCAAGTTTCTCATCTAGATCCTGAACCGTAATCCCTATCCATGCTTGAATAACTTCCCCATACTGAATAAGATCAGAAATAATCCTTTTTGCTTTATTGATGGGTATGGCAAAACCTATTCCCTGAGCCTTTGCGTATATGGCGGTATTTATTCCTATCAGTTCACCGTTAATATTAAGGAGTGGTCCCCCGCTGTTTCCGGGATTGATGGAAGCATCAATCTGAATAAAGTCATGGTAGACCTTTTCATTTGTTCTGATGCTGCGATTGTTTGCGCTTATTACGCCGGTAGTAACAGTGTGCGAAAATCCGAACGGGTTGCCTATGGCAATAACCGTTTCACCTATCATAAGATCATCTGAACTGCCCATTTCAATTGCAGGAAGAGGCTCTTTTGAAACTATACGCAATACAGATAGATCAGAATCGGGATCGGCACCAATAACCTGAGCCTCAAATTCCCTTTCATCTTTCAAAACTACCGTAATGGTTCCACTTTTCGCAATTACATGCTCGTTTGTAAGAATAAACCCCCGTTTACCATCAATAATTACCCCGGACCCAAGGCTGGTCCTCTTGTATCGCCGCTCAAAACCAGGATCAAAAAAATCTTTGAAAAAAGAATCAAAAAAAGGATCCATGCCGAATCTCGAAAAAGGATTAGCACGCTTGCGAACCTCATACTCTGAACTTATATTTACAACGGCAGGACTTACCCTGCGTATTGCTCTTACGACAGCATTTTCTCGATTATATTCGACACCAAAGCCATAAGGTGGTATAAAAAATAGTAAAAATAATATTAAAAAAAGGAAGATTATTACATTTTTAAGATTGTTATTGAATCGTAGCTTATTTTGCATGTAACACCTTTTAAATTGACTTTCTGCAAAAAGATTCAACCAGATTATCAGAAGAATATTTTTATACAACCATATTTTTGACGGTCTCGTAAAAGGTCGGAAAAACGACCTTTTTACGTAACTATCAATTCAGCCTGAAGAAACTATAATTGTAACCGTTCAGAGGTTAAGGGTTCAGCGTTCAAAGGTTATCGGTTTGACGAAAATCTCTACATTTTCACCATGATACGGTCATAGTGCATAAATCAAGACCTTTGGTTTATTTTTTAACGCGCGCGATTTTTTACTCCTGACGTTCATGAAATCCGAACTGAAACCCCGAATTTCGGATCGATATCCTTTATTCTCAGGCATTGGAGCAAGCTCAACGCAGAAAACTAACCCGACTCGGCTGAGCTCGTCGCAGGCTGAACGGGGAACGCTGAACCTGTGAACGCTTACATATAATTTAACTTTTACCTATATCATGAGAATTAAAACCATTCAAGATATCTTGCCCCTTGTAGAAAAACCGAGTCGATATTTGGGTTCGGAAATAAACAGGATTAAAAAAGATCATTCTAAGATCAAACTTAGTATTGCACTTGCCTTTCCCGATTTATACGAAATCGGTACATCTCATTTTGGGATTCAGATACTTTATAACATCTTAAACAAGCACAAAGAGATAGCTGCAGAAAGGATTTTCGCCCCCGGAGTCGACATGGAAGTTTATCTAAGAAAGTTTAAAATTTCCCTTATGTCTCTGGAATCCCACAAGCCGCTCAATAGTTTTGATATTATAGGCTTTAGTCTGCTTTGTGAGCTTAATTATACCAATGTACTGACAATTCTAGATCTTGCAAACATTCCTTTTTTTTCCTCACAAAGGGATCTATCTTACCCCCTTGTAATTGCAGGCGGTCCCTGTACCGGCAACCCTGAACCTGTTGCCGATTTCTTTGATGCCATGGTAATTGGAGACGGGGAAAGAGTAATAATGAATATCGCCCGGACCTGGCTCAAATGGAAAGATAGTTCTAAAGATGGCAAAGAAAATCTTTTAGAGATGTTGTCTCATATTGAAGGGGTTTATATACCCGCTTTTTATGAGCCAAAGTTTGATGGATCCGGATTTCAGACTCTTTTACCCAAGTTTGCACAATATACAAATGTTAAAAGGACAATTATTGAGGATCTTGACAAAGCACCTTTTCCTGATGCCCCTATTATTCCTTATGGAAAGCCTGAGCATGACCGTCTTCGCCTTGAAGTATCAAGGGGTTGTACAAGAGGATGCCGATTTTGTCAGGCTGGGATGCTATATCGCCCTGTACGTGAAAAGAATATAACGACCCTTCTTGATGCTGCAGAGGCTTCTATTGCGGCAACCGGATATGAAGACATTTCTCTGTTATCTTTAAGTACAAGCGATTACTCATGTATAGCCCCTCTCATGGCAAGCCTTATGGATAAATGTGAGTCTCGGCATATTGCTGTTTCTTTGCCGTCATTCCGTGCGGGTACGTTAACACCGGAGCTCATGAACCAAATAAAGAGGGTCAGAAAAACAGGTTTTACCATTGCGCCTGAAGCCGGCAGCCAGAGACTCAGAAATGTTATCAATAAAAATATATCTGAAAAGGATGTTATCGATACGGTTAAGTATTCATTCAACCTGGGGTGGCAAGTGATAAAACTATACTTTATGATCGGCCTCCCCACTGAAACCGACGACGATCTTCAATCTATTATAGACCTTGTAAAAGAACTTCGAAAAATTAGAGGCCCAAAAAGGCAAAAAGGTAAAATCAATATCAGCGTAACAACATTCATCCCGAAACCCCATACGCCTTTTCAATGGGCGCCACAAATTTCTTTGGCTGAATCAAAATCAAAGATGCGTTGGTTGCAAAATAATTTAAACATGCCGGGGATTCATTTCAAATGGCAAAATCCTGAAGTCAGCCTGCTTGAAGGGCTTCTGGCGCGGGGCGACAGGCGTCTCAGCCATTTGCTCGTAACAGCATACAAAAAAGGATGTAAGTTTGACGGCTGGAGCGATAAGTTTCAGTATCAACTATGGAAAGAGTCTTTTTCAGAAGCAGAGACAGATGTCGATTTTTTTACAACCCGCGTAAGGGATATAGACGAATCCCTGCCCTGGGATCATATAGATATAAGAATTACACAGGAATTCTTAAAAAAAGAATGGGAGAATGCAATAAAAGGTGAACATACACCAGACTGTCGCTGGGGTGATTGCAGCGATTGTGGTGTTTGCGACTTTAACGATATAAGTCCAAAGGTTTTTGAAAGAAGCAAGGAAGAAACAACAAAGCCGATACAGGTAAAAAATCAAATTAAACCTTTCTATAAAAAGCTCAAGGTTTCCTATTCAAAGCAAGAGCAGGCAAAATATTTTGGACATCTTGAACTTGCAAATATTTTTTTCCGTGCCATGAGTCGGGCTAAGATTCCTGTTAAATATTCAGAAGGGTTTCATCCCATGCCGCGGGTCTCGTTTGTAGATCCTCTTCCCATAGGCATGGAAAGCCTGAATGAAGCTTTTTATATAATTGTGCCTGACGATATGAAGTCAAAAGCAATAGTAAAAAATTTAAATAAACATCTCCCTGAAGGTCTTTTTATTAATGACTGCCGACTTGCTCCGGCAAAGCCTGCTATCAATACGTCAAAATTATTTACTTATTTAGTCACGTTAAAAGAAGGCTTTTTTGATAAAGAAAAATTGCAAAGATTTAGAAAAAATGCAGAGTTTGTTATTTTCCGTAAAAAAAGAAAGGGAAACTTGAAAAAATTGGATCTTAAAGATATGATTGTAAATATTGATTTGGTATTGCCGCACAAATTGCAGATGACACTAAAATCAGAACCCGGAAAAACAATTAGGCCTTTTGAGGTGATGACAGAAGTTTTCAATCTGCCGGAAGAAATAATAAAACAGGCAAGTGTTGTTAAACAAGGTACCGTAAGAAATACACGAAGCGCATAAGACAAGGACAAGAAAATGTATAAAAAGATTATTATTAACGTTGCCGAACACGAAACTCGAGTCGCTCTTCTTGAGGATGAAACCATAGCGGAACTATTTATTGAACGAAGGGATAACACCGATATTGCAGGAAATATATATAAAGGTAGAGTACAGAGGGTTTTACCCGGTATGCAGGCTGCCTTTGTGAATATAGGATTAGACCAGTCTGCTTTTCTTTATGTTGATGACGTATTAGGAGATAACTCCGGGGAATTTGAAAAACTATTTAATAATATAGATGATTTAGATGATGATGCTTCTGTAATGAATTTAACAAATCCTGCTCCGTCTTATGCAAATAGAAATTACCATATTGAGGAACTTCTTACAGAAAGCCAAGAATTAATGGTTCATGTTGTTAAATCTCCATTAGGAACAAAAGGCTCCCGTGTAACTTCACATATATCTCTTCCTGGTCATTATCTTGTTCTCATGCCAACTTCTGATCATATTGGAGTTTCCAAGCGTATTGAGAATGAAACCGAGCGTAATCGATTAAAAAATTTAATTCTATCTTTAAGGAAAGAAGACCTCGGTTTTATAGTAAGAACCGTAGGTGAGAGTAAACAGGAAGAAAAATTTGTATATGAAATGAATTTTTTAATAAATCTTTGGAAAAACATACAAAAAAAATCCAAATCGTTTCAGGCACCGGCACTTTTGCATCAGGAGCTTAACGTTATTCTTCGTGCGGTTCGGGATCTTCTCACACATGAAGCCGATAAACTGATCATAGATTCTCGCACCGGTTATGAGTCTGTGCTTTTATTTCTCGATGAGTTCATGCCAAGCCTAAAGGATTCTCTGGAGCTTTACGAAGGCACAGAGTCGATTTTTGATGCATATAATTTAGAAGGCGATATATCACGTGCCTTAAAAAGAAAAGTGTGGCTGAAATCAGGTGGTTATATAGTAATTGAACATACTGAGGCTCTCGTGGCAATCGATGTAAACACAGGCCGATATGTGGGTAAGCATAACCTTGAAGAAACAATTTTAAAGACGAATCTAGAGGCGGTAAAGGAAATAGCATATCAAATACGCCTCCGGGATTTAGGCGGCATTATTATTATCGATTTTATAGATATGGAGAAAAAATCCAACCAGGAAAAAGTCTTTAATGCGCTTAAAGAAGCCGTTCAAAAGGATAGGAGTAAGACCAATATTCTTCCCCTGTCGGAAATGGGGTTAATACAGATGACCCGAAAGCGCATAAGAAAGCCGCTTACCCAGATACTATGCGAACCATGCTTCTATTGTGAAGGAGAAGGTTATCAAATATCAAGACAGACTATATGTTACAATATATACAGGGAAATAGTCAGTCAAGTAAAGGAAATTACGGGCATTAAGCTTACTTTAAAGGTAAACCCGGAAATTGCTGAGCTTCTTCACGGTGAGGAGAGCCATATTATCACCTCCCTTGAAAATATTATTGGTAAGCAGATTGTAATTTATCCCAATTCCCAATTTCATATGGAAGAATTTGATACTTTTGAAACTCACAAAATTTAATTGCCTCTGAAGCTTTTCTCAACACTTTGTTTCAGAAGACTAAATTGATACATGAATTCACATTTATGAATTTTGGGCTTGACATGATTAATGACTATTGTTTAATCTTACTGTTTTTGTTCAGATCTATAAATATTTGGAATACGATTTTTTCGAGCTGCATCTCGGAAAAAGTATAGTACCTTAAGTGTGAATTTTGTGTTTTTTGTGGCAAAAAATTTTAGTCGGTATTGTGACTCTATTTCAAACAATTGCAGATCGTTTGAATTGAAGATTTAAGATTTAAGGAATATTATAAAGGGATTTGTATTATGAAAAGAACCTATCAGCCTAGTAGAATTAAGCGTGCCAGAAATCATGGTTTCTTGAAAAGGATGTCAACAAAACAGGGAAGAAGGATTATCAACAGACGCAGAGCAAAGGGAAGGAAACGTTTAGCAGCATAAAGATAAACGTAAGCGTTCACAGGTTCAGCGTTCCCCGTTCAGCCTGCGACGAGCTCAGCCGAGTCGGGTTAGTTTTCTGCCTTGAGCTTGCTCCAATGCCTGAGAATAAAGGATATCGATCCGAAATCCGGGGTTTCAGTTCGGATTTCATGGACGTTAGGAGTAAAAAATCGTGTGCGTTAAAATTTAAACCTAAGGTCTTGATTTATGTACTATGACCGTATCATGGTGAAAATGTAGAGATTTTCGTCAAACCTATAACCTTTGAACGCTGAACCTTGAACCCCTGAACGGTTACAGATAAACCAATTGAATAGGGTAAATATTTTTTGGGATTTTTTTCTTTTGCCAAGACAGATAGAATTTTAAAACGTTCCGAGTTTCTACGGGTATCAAATCTCGGAAAGAAACTTTCCGGCAAATATTTTATTGCTATCTTTTGTCAGGGAAAATTAAACAGAACACGTCTTGGAATTACTGTAACGAAAAAGGTTGGGCGGGCTGTGACGCGCAACAGGATCAAACGTTTTGTCCGTGAATATTTTCGATTAAACAGACAAAATATTAAAGGCATCTGGGATATAAATATTATAGCCAAAAAAGAGGCCGCAAATATCACGTCGGACAAAGCCTATTCATCACTACAAAGCATTTTTAAAAGAATATCGAGGAGTATAGATCATTAAAAGAATTTTTCTGATACTTATCAAGACATATCAATATGTATTGTCTCCTATTTTGGGCCCCTCTTGTCGTTTTTACCCAACCTGTTCTGATTATGCTTATCAGTCTATAACGCGTTATGGTTTGATGAAAGGTGTATTCATTGCATTTAAGAGAATTGTGCGATGTCATCCTTTTAGTCCTGGCGGAGTTGATCCTGTTCCTTAGAGCAATAATTCTTATTTTCGGTGATATAATTAGACCTTTGAAAAATGCTGAATTTTGTTCAAATTCAAGGCAGGCGTCCCGCTATAGCGGGATTAACCACC
>JAUVVS010000047.1 GCA_030604545.1 Deltaproteobacteria bacterium
ACCATATTCACTTTCAATTTCGCCAAAAAGATTCTCCAATGTTTGTCCCAAGCGTCGGGTTATTTCGTAATCAATAAGACCTGTTTTATCTGAAAGCCATTTTAAAAAAGATTCTTTCATGGAATTACGTACTTTGCGAGGCTTCTCTTCTCCTGCCCACAAATCATTGAAAAAGCGCTTGAATTCATCGAGGGTTAAAGGGCTAAATTCCTTCGAATCGTCTAATTCCTTTGATAGGACAAGATAATGCCTTGCCCAGAGTGTAAAGATAAAATTTTTATAGGTAACAAAGCCATGAGACAGGGTTTTAGGCTTAAGCATAATCAAGGATAGAAGATCGTCGAAGGATATTATTTCATTTAATATTTTTTCAGTCTTATTTATGTCTTCAAAAGAATTAAATTCCCTGTAAAGTACACCTGTTTTATAGTTATCGAAAAATAACGGTCGTTTTAACAATAGTCCACCAAGGATACCTATCCACTCTTCACCCCAGAAGCTTAACGGCAACCGCATTTTTGCAAACCAGCTTTTTTTTCGCCATTTTTCAGCTTTTCTTTTAAGCTTTATGGCCATTCCGTAACCGACCCTGAAGATTTGAGAAAGTGGATATTTCTGTATTAGTGCTGCTGAACGGCCAGTGTCGACTTTCCCTTTGTCTTCTAATAACCTTTTAAGACCGATACTTATATACCCACATGCCTTTTTGACAATTTTGTATAATTCCTCGCGATTCTTTACTATTTCTTTATCTGCGGCAATAATCCGGTTGCAAAGACCGGCAAACTCCGCTTCTATTTGTTCCAGAACATCCTCAATATTTATCAATTTTAATGAGCGGGTGAATCTATTGTCCTCTTTGAGCATATCGGCAGGATAAAACGGAACCGGAAGAGGCAACATTTGCTCAGTAACCTTGTGAATGCTTTTTACATTTAGTTTTTCGAAATCCTGAGAGTTAAGTGGCTGATAAATGCCGATTGCCTCATGGAATGGTAAGAATCCTTTTTCCGCCAAACGGACATTTCGCAATCGATAGGATTCTTCCTCGGTTTCTGCCGGGATAATGCTTGATGCTTCCATTAAAACATATTGATACTTAGTGTGGTCATATGCTGCGAGGCGTTCTAAGAAATGTGAAATAAATTCTTTACTAGGGTTTGTTGTGCTGTCTTTTGGTTTACCGTACAATGTATCACCAATAAACCGAACATAAAAGGTATCGTCATGTGTAAAAAACTCTTTGCCAAAAACTGAAGGATCCTGATCATGCTCCCTTATTCTTACCTCGATGTTTTTAAATAAATAGTATTCTATGAATTCGGCTTTTTCACTGAGAATCCATCTAATCAAGCGGTCTGGATCCGCCTTAAGAAGCAGATTAAGCCATTTTGTAATAGATCTAACATTAATTCGATCCCTTTCCCATATTTCCAAATCGAGAATATATTCCCACTGCCTGTTAGATGCCAGGGATAAAAGTGGTAGAGCATCTTCAGGCCCTATGTCATGTATCAGAAAATAAAGGTCTTCTTCTGGAAATGAATGAACAAGTGCTGCAGGTTGATCGGCATCCAGGATACGTTCCATTGTCTTTTGAGAAGCAAATACAAGGATCTCTTTTCTTTCCTTGTTTAGGGCCTTAATTCGCTCTATAGTTTGTTTAATCTGGATGTCTTTATTCATTATTTATTTGACAGGATAACAGGCCTGCCCTGGCGCGATGTGTTTGAATCAGCCTGTTAAATTAATAAAGAGCTATATGCTCGGATACGCCTATTAAGCCTATAATCCAGGTCTGGGCCAGGGATAAACATAAGGAAGAATAGGGGTTTGCATCAGTGTGTTTTAAAGACTAATCGGCATTTATAGCTTGGCTGTTTTATTAAGAAAACATGCACTGTTCTTTCTTTACACTCACTTATGCGCGAGTTTTACACGGTTTAAAATTTGAGACCTTTGAAAAATGTTCAATTTTGCCTGCCCAGTTAAATCTATTAAAATTTAACCGGGGTTCAAGTTCAAGGCAGGCGAAAATTTTAACCACCCCAGTACGATCTGCCAGACCTACGGGGCAGGCATCCATACATTGAGTATTTTGAGGATAGCGCTAAAGCTTCACTTCGTGCAAAATGTTGAGCCTAACGCAGAAATTGGGCAAAAGGGGGCGTTTTGCAAAGGTCTCAATTTAATTATCTTTCAAGCGGCCTCATTTTCAAACAGCTAAAATATTATTAATAAATTATTATATTTTGTAAATTATACGTTTTTCGGTAATAATTATATCTACATACCTATTGTGCGGTTCCATCGGCACCAGCGGAACTATTTGACTTTCAAAGGATAAAGCCACCTTTCTTGTGGTGATCGGCAGATTTGGAATAAGCCTGTCGTAATATCCTTTACCTGATCCAATTCTTCCTCCCTTTTCATCAAATGCGATTCCTGGAATTATTGCGATATCGATAGATTTAATAGGTACAATCATACAGCGGCTTGAATCAGGTTCCAGGGCGCCCCTTGGGTCGGGTATTAAATCAGTATCAACATTATCGATCTTTAACAATTTGATTTCAAAAGTTTCACTATTAAAGGCTGGAAGAACAACAATTTTGTTATAGTCGTAACACCTTTTGATGATATTTATTGTTTTAACTTCGTTGCTTCGATTCATATAAAGTAAAGCAATCTTTGACTCAAGAAAGTTGGCAAATTCAAAAAGACGGTCTTCCAATCTCTTGGTTTTTTTTAATAATTCGCTTTCTGAAAGTGAGCTAAGAATTGTTATTATATTATCGCCTATTTCACGTTTGCTTTCTTTAATTTCCTCCATATATGATCTCCTAAGCATATATCCACCTTATTTTTTTTGCAGATTATTAAAAGATGATCACGAAAAACACCCCAGTTCGATAGTTTCTACCTACGGGGCAGGGGAAAGATTGAAAATGCGAAAAAATATATTTTTTGTATCTTTGTATTTTCATATTTTCGTGATATAATACTCTTTTTATTGCTTGCTTATCAATGTTAACACACTCTCGTAAAAAAATCGCTTTTTTGACTTTTTACGAGACCATCAAATCTTATTATACATAATTGCTGACCAAAGTCAACTTCCAAAAATCATTGACTAAATAACCGGTTAATGATATCAAGTATTCTTTACATTTTCAGTGATATTCCGTGTCTTTCAGTGGTGAACTATTGTTAATACAAATTTCTTAAAATATAGGGATTATTGTGCTGGAAATCAAGTTTTTGAGACAAAATTTACCCGATGTTAAAAAAGCGCTGTCGACTCGAGGCGAAACAACAGACTTTGAAGCTTTTATAAATTGTGATGCAAGCCGCAGGGATACGCTTCTTGAAATTGAAGAACTGAGGCATCGCCGTAATGTGGTTTCTGAACAGATTGCAAATATGAAAAAAGAGGGTGAAAATGCAAATAGTCTTGTAATAGAGATGCGCGAAGTTTCGACAAGAATAAAGGTATTGGACAAATCTTTGTCGGAAAACGAAAAAAAATTAAAGGACATGCTTTTAGATTTACCGAATATACCCCACACATCGGTCCCTGTTGGAAAGGACAGTTCTGATAATCCTGTTATTAAACATGTAGGTAAGCCCCCGGAGTTTAAATTCAAGCCAAAACACCATTGGACCTTGGGCGAGAAATTAAAGATACTCGATTTTGAACGAGCCTCTAAAATTGCAGGCGCTCGCTTTCCACTCTATTTTGGTGCAGGCGCCAGACTTGAGCGGGCATTGATAAATTTTATGCTGGATGTTCAAACAAAAGAGCATGATTATAAAGAAGTGCTTCCGCCGTTTATTGTGAATAGACATAGCATGACCAATACCGGACAGCTCCCAAAGTTCGAAGAAGATCTTTTCAAGATAGAAGGCTGGGAGTATTTTATGATTCCCACCGCTGAAGTCCCGGTCACCAATATACATCAAGGTGAAATCTTGGATGAAGATCAACTGCCGATTCTGTATGCTGCATATACCCCCTGCTTTCGCAGCGAAGCAGGTTCTTATGGCAAGGATACAAGGGGATTGATCAGGCAGCACCAGTTCAATAAGGTGGAGCTGGTAAAATTCACCAGACCCGAAACCTCTTATGATGAACTCGAAAAACTTTTAGAAGATGCGGAAACAATTTTAAAAATCCTGGAACTATCGTATCAGGTTGTTGAGCTTTGTACTGGGGATCTTGGCTTTTCCGCAGCAAAGACCTATGATATTGAAGTCTGGATGCCGGCCCAGGGTGTTTACAGAGAAATTTCTTCATGCAGTAATTTTGAAAGCTTCCAAGCCAGGCGTGCCGATATCAAATTCAGGAGAAAAGGAAAAAAAGGAACAGAACTTGTCCATACAGTAAACGGATCAGGCCTGGCTGTGGGCCGGACGGTCGCGGCCATTCTTGAAAATTATCAACAGGCCGACGGGTCTGTGATTCTACCTGAAGCCTTGAGACATTATATGGGAGGTATGGAAATAATAGAGCCTTGAAACTTAAAGATTTTCCAAAAGAGATTCGGCAATATATTATTCCAGGTCATAAAGGCAAGCTTGTTTATCGTTGTTTGAGCTGTGGGTCGGAATACGATATTGAAAAATTACTGTATACGTGCCCCGATTGCGGCCAAGTGCTGCTCATCTATGATCTTAATTTCGACAGATTGAAGGAAATTCCGGGAAAGACATGGCAAAGAATCTTCGATTATCGCAAGATGCTTACAATTCCAGCCCTAAAGGGTATTTATATATATCATGAATTTATTGGTCCGACTATACCGCTGGAGACAGTAGTTTATCTTGGAGAGGGACATACGCCTGTAATAGAAGCAAATTCTTTTTTGCAAGAAAAGGCGGGAGTCAGGTTTTACTTTAAAAACGATGGTCAGAATCCAAGCGCTTCTTTTAAGGATCGTGGTATGGCAAGCGCTTTGAGCTATATCCATTTTCTAGTCCAAAAAGAGTATATTTCAGATGTATTAGCCATATGTGCATCCACTGGAGACACATCTGCATCAGCAGCACTATATGCTTCCTTTCTTCAACCTCATGTTAAATCTGCGGTCATTCTTCCACATAAAAAGGTAACACCACAGCAACTTTCTCAGCCGTTAGGAAGCGGAGCTAAAGTTTTTGAAATTCCGGGCGTATTTGACGACTGCATGAAGATTGTAGAAGTCATGTCGGATAGTTACAACGTGGCACTATTAAACTCTAAGAATGCCTGGCGGATTCTGGGACAGGAGTCATATTCATACGAGATTGCACAGGATTTTGAATATGATATGAACAACAAGGTTGTTGTTGTTCCAATTGGCAATGCAGGCAATATTACTGCTGTTATGAGCGGATTTTTGAAGTTTTATGAAACAGGCGTTATAAAAGATCTTCCAAAAATTATCGGTGTACAATCGAAACATGCCAATCCTGTTTACCGTTATTACTTGGAACCGGATCTTAGTAAACGAAAGTTTATTCCGGTAACAGTAAAGCCGAGCGTGGCACAGGCAGCCATGATCGGTAATCCCGTATCCATGCCGAGAGTAATCCATATAGTGGATCTTTATAACAGCATGGCCGGCAAACAGAAAATCTTCTTTATGGAGGTTACCGAGCAGGCCATAATGGATTGGGAGCTTTTGGCAAATCGTAATGGGCACATTGCTTGTACTCATGGAGGTGAATCTCTTGCCGGTCTTGTAGCAGCTCAAAAACTGGGGCTTATTGAAATAAATGATACTGCCGTACTTGATTCAACAGCGCATACACTCAAATTCTCGGGTTTCCAGGAGATGTATTTTGAAAATAAGTTTTCCGCAGAATTTAAAATTTCTCCCAACACGGACCTTGTCAATTCTCCTGTTTTTATCCATCCAAAAGATCTTGAAAAGGTTCCAGCTCCTGGGAAACCATTAAAAGGGGATGATTTTCACAGATTTGTCAATCGTATATCAGAGGAAATCGCAAAGGAATTGAATCTTAAGAAGGTGCGGAAGGAATGAAATCACTGGGATCATATATATCTCTGACTATATTAATATTATTAGTCCTTTTAGTGGACCACATTAGACCCCTTCCTGCATACAGTGCCATATTATATAAAAGCTATGTTGTGCGATATGATCGAGGGTGGGATATTTTATGTGAACCCTATATTGTCCAAAAAAATGATTGGGTTAGTAAACTTTTTAGGCAGAAGGGAGAAATTGCGCAAAAAGATTATCCAAAATTTATCAGTATATTTAGACGATTAAATCCCTATATTCGAAATATAGACCTTATACGTCCCGGTCAGTATATTCTGATTCCTTTAAAAAGATTAAAAAAGGACGATTTGCCGGGACAATCTTCAGGGATTGTTACAATTCCATTTGTTACCATTTCTAAAATTACCGAAATCCTTAATACCCATTCAACAAAATATAAAGTTAAAAAAGGAGACTGTGTATCGATCCTTGTGGCACGCAGATTTGGGGCATACGGAACGGAATCTTATAAAAAAGGGTTTGAATTATTTAAATTTATTAATCCGGCTATTGCTGATCCGAATTTCATTTATACAGGCCAAGTAATCCATATCCCCGATGCATCTCTTCGAAAACAGCCATGGTATTATTCCCTTTTTGATAAGTTAGGCAATATTAAGAGAGCTGTGGAGCCAAAAGATCAACCTGTTGCCTCAAAAGATCAACCAATTGCCTCAGAAATTCAAAGAGTCAAACTAGGCCCTCCTTTTTTTAAGACCGCTTCTATTTTAAATGCCAAATTTTTAGATAAAGGAACTTACTATTTTCCCGATAAAAAAGAGGAGGAATTTGAACTCGATCTTTCCAAATTTCCTATGCTCGAATTCAAAGATGGAACCATGATAATTTTCTCCGGGGACAGTCAAATTAAAGAACCTGATCTGAGTGTGTTAAAATCATACTGGAGCGGTGTAAATGTCGTTTCAATTGCGCCGGATGCCTCCATGGAGCAGATACTTGATTCCGTCTTTAACATAATCAAAAAAGAGCCATATGTGAATTGGTTATCATTTTCAGACCATGGCGTTAAGGCGGTCGTTAGTGCTAAATGGATAACCGACAAACCGTATACAACTGAAAAGAAGAGACGCCACGTTTGCATAACTTTGATTGAAGATTTGAGTGAGCGCACTCCGGATTCAATTTCTCGCTATCTGGATCAACATGGTATATCAATTATAGATATACTTGTGGATAATAATGAGACAAAGCAGGGACCAGAAATTATAGAGCAAGAAAATCACATTGCTGAAGATGTGATCTCTATTAACCCTGCAAATCGCAAAGCTTTTGTTAATGACTTGGTAACGGCCATCGGTTTTAACTATGCAAAAAATATTAAAATTACATTCCCCTATGCCGGGATTCAGGTTGAAGCGATATCCAATCTGGTAACAACTAAAGATGGCAGCCACTTACTTATAGACTTTGAAGATCTGTATGGCGATGCTATAACTTCCATACAAAAGACGGGTTTTGATATTATACAGGTAAAAAAGAAAGACAATCCATACACTATTATACAAAATCTTTTAACCGGAACAGGCGTTTCTTATACGAATGATCCGACATTCTTTGCAGCAAAAAGACCGGTTACCTATAATACGTCTTTAACCATACGCGGTTTTCTGGTTACAAATACAGGAAAAATGCTCCTTGCGGCTTCTCCTCTTCATGAGAGGGTAATACAATTTTTAAAAAATGAGGGAGTAAGGATCATTATGATTGGTACCGGCAAGCCGGGAACAATTTAGGAATTGCGAATTGAAGAATTGAGGAATTAAATGAGGTCTCCTTTATAATCCCCAAATTCCCAAATTCCTGAATTCTTGAATCCCAAACTTCCTCAATCTGTCACTAATCAGCAAAGACGATTGATTAAAATAGTTTTTTGCCACAAAATGCACAAGATTCACAACTAAGGTACTAAAGAGGTAAAGAGATATGAAAAGGAACAAGCTTTTATGGACGGCATGGGTGCTTTTAATATTTAGTGTTGTTTCATGCGCTACAAATCTGGAGACGCGAAAGAGACAGTCAGAAGCAACAAGAAACCTTGGTGAAGCTTACATGGTGCAGGGTGATTATACATCAGCCCTAAGAGAATTTCTAAAGGCGGAAAAGCTTTATTCTAATGATCCTTATCTTCAAAACGACCTGGGACTTACTTACATGGCAAAGAAAAAGCTAGATCTTGCAATTCTACACTTCAAGGAAGCTGTGGAAATAAAACCCGATTATGCTCCTGCAAAAAATAATCTGGGAACAGCATATCTTGCAAAAAAGGAATGGGATACTGCTATTAAATATTTCAACGATGTTACAGGTGACCTCCTCTATGCTACGCCCCATTACCCCCTTGCTAACCTGGGATGGGCCTATTATAACAAAAAAGAGTATGTTCTCGCAGAAAAAAGTTATCTTGAATCCCTTAAAATAGAACCCAGATTTATAATTGCCTTGCGGGGTCTTGGCCAAACATATATTGCAGTGGGAAGGATTCCTGAGGCTGTAAAAACGCTTGAAAAAGCAGTGAAGAATTCGCCGAGGTTTGCTGCATTGTATTTCGATCTCGGCAGGGCCTACTTTTTGTCACGAGATTATAAAAAGGCGCTTAATGCCTATAATAAAGTGATGGAACTTGCCCCGGATAGCGATCTTGCGCTAAAGGCAAGAGAAAAGGCCAGGAAGATAAAGAAATGAAGGAAAAGAAAATGTTAAAGGCTGCTTTTGTATTTTCTCAATAAGTCCGGGTAAAATTAGAATCATGTTGCTATCCTGGATTCCTGCTTTTTCGGGAATGACGGGAGTTATGCAAAATAGTCATTCCCAAGAAAGCGGGAATCCAGGAATAAAGCTTCGAGGTTATTGAGAAGTTACCTGCTTTTCCGGAAATTACCAGTCACAGTTGTAAGGAGAATCCGGTAAATTACATTCTTCACCTTTTAGCCACCCCAAGGTAAAATTGTAAGTTGACCGAGTCTCTGATCCAAGTACTATGGTACTGGCTGTAATTTTAGCCATAATCCAGGCGGCGGAGGTCTTCGGGTAGATCAGAGAAAAATTTGCCACACCATTTTCATCAGTAGTTACATTAGCAGGAACAGACCCTGCCGCAGAACTGGGAGGCGTTAATAGTCCGTCCCCGTCGCACGGGTCTCCAGTGCTACCTGTATCTTCGCCAGCATCCAAAATTAAATTGAAATTTATATCCTCATTAGGATAATAAAAAGTCAAAGTAGCAAGAGGGGTGCTTGGATCCTCATCCGGAAAACATTCAGTAG